>NZ_JBLZFX010000007.1:0-109887 GCF_050753345.1 Alkalinema pantanalense CENA528
AAGCGTCTGTCTTAAGTGAACGCTTAAGAGAGAGTTTTGCCACACTGAAAGACCCTCGTGTGGAACGGACTCGATTACATCTGTTGTCTGATGTAGTGACGATTGCGATACTCTCGGTTGTGGCTGGGGGAGAAGGTTGGGAAGACATGGAATTGTATGGGATAAGTAAGCAAGCTTGGTTATCAACCTTTCTGGCATTACCCCACGGAATTCCGAGTGCAGATACGTTTCGCCGAGTGTTTGAGCGACTGAATCCCAAGGAATTTGAGGAATGCTTTGAGCAATGGGTGCAACAACTGGTGAGTGAATTAGGAGTGCGCCTAATAGCGATTGATGGCAAGAGTGCTAGGGGGTCGTATGACCGAGAAGGAGGAACGTCAGCGTTGCATCTGGTCAGCGCTTGGGCCAGTGAACATCGCTTGGTGTTAGCCCAAGCCAAAGTGCAAGATAAATCTAATGAAATTACTGCGATTCCTGCTTTATTGGAGTTGCTGGACTTAAGTGGATGTATTGTCACACTCGATGCAATGGGAACTCAAAAAAGCATTGCGCGTCAAATTTATACTGCTGGTGCAGACTATATTCTCAGCTTAAAGTCCAACCATCCCACGTTGTTCCAACAAGTCAATGGATGGTTTCAAGCAACTCAGGCCGACAACGCACTCCCAACACCCCTGTCATGCGTCACTGAAACGGGTCATCATCGCATTGACACACGCACAGTTTGGACGATTCCAGTCCAGCAGTTGACTGCACTGCATCAAGCCGATGAGTGGGCCGGACTACAAACCATCGTCGTCGTCGAGCGCACCCGGCGGTTGTGGAACAAAACCACACACGAAGTGCAGTTCTACCTCACCAGCTTGCCGCATCAAAATCCGCAAATTGCAAGTGCCATTCGTCAGCATTGGGGCATTGAAAATGGTCTGCATTGGGTGTTAGATGTCACCTTTAACGAGGATGCCTCTCGCGTGCGATCTCTGCATGCACCGCACAACTTGTCCTTGTTACGTCGCTTTGCTCTCAATGCACTCTATCAAGCTCCAGGCAAGCGCAGTCTCAAGCAGAAGTCGAAGCGAGCCGCAATGGATGACACGTTTATGCTCCAAGTCTTAGCCGCTGCGTTGCCCGACTCGGGTAAAGACTCCACCCCTAGTTGTCAATAGCGTTTGAGATGCGCTTACCCTGGTATATGCACTTTCGTTTCTATCGAATTGCGAAGGGAGTCAGGAAGTGATTGGTACGCTGACTGAAATAGCAGCCAACAACGCGGAGGCTCCTGCTATCAGAGCACAAGCATTAGAAGGAATTGGTAATCGTCTCTCCACGGAATTACCAGGAAATCTATATCAGCGAGCAGTGGATGTAATGATTCAATCATTGGATGATGCTGAAGCGGAAGTTAGATTTTGGGCCTGTTTTGCTGCGGGTGCGACTCAAACAAAGGAGGCATTACCCAAGCTGCAAGTCTTGGCAAAGAACGATCGAACCATCATCGCTGGTTGGTGGGCGGTGGGAGAGGAAGCCCAAGACTCAATCACGCTGATGAATGGAGGAACCCCTCCACTTCGTCAACCCTACAAACCATCTATGTCCTAATCCCGTAGGGGGCAGGTGAGATAAGGGTTGCAACGAGAGCTTGTCATATTTCCAACGATTGCTTGAGTCGTGGTCATCTCTGTTGTACGCGATGCTGGAGTATTGTTGCTATTGGCATTGGATAAACTACAGGTATACAACGAGATCAACACGATCGGGGTGGCAATTAAATAACGTACAATTTTCATGATTTTGGGTCTCCTTGATCACTTGAGTCAAAGCTGTTGGGAGTATCTGGAAAAGGCTTGCTTTGCTTCAGATAGACACCTATCGGCTTGAGATTCAGATATTACGCAAAAATCTCAAAAATCTCAAAAATCTCTTTTGCACTTTGTTTGCAAGACGATTAACCATGAAAAAAGCCCATCTGAGAGAGACTTTCACCGGATTGGTAAGAGTCCGATCGGACGAGCTAACGATTAGGACAGCAATTCAATACAGCACAGTTAGGCCGTGACTGTGGCATCCCAACTATCAAAGTCTTCCAAGAGCTGGCTCGCCGTCTTGTAGACGATGGGGTATTGCCCAGTTGGGTTGCTCGCACTTTCTGGGTTACTGTGCCAGGGATTGTAGAGGCTGAAGTAACCCGTATTCGCATCATACCCAGCCAGGATATAGGCATGTTTTCCGACAACATCCGCATTGTCCGGTTGAGTGGTGTTGACGACCACCATCCGACCTTGATTGAATGCGGTCATCATTTCAGCGATCGTATTACTGGCCCAGAATAAGGCTCCGCTGCTGAGATCCTGATGTGGCATCGCATTGAGTCCTGTGATGTGAGTCAGTGCATTGAATGCCCAACCACCTGAGATTCCCTCGTAAGTATTGCTACCGTCTTGACTAATTCCCAATAAGCCTAGGGCTGGGAGGTTAAAATATTCTTGGTTTAGTTGAGCGTAGGCTTTTTCGGCTAAGGCGACCCAGAGTTCATTACGCGAATCCCAATAGCCCAAACCGGAAGAATCATTAGCGTAGACAAAAGTACCGCTCTTATAGGTTGGCAGATAACGATCGACGGTCACATAGTTTTCTTGACCATCAACAAAGAAACGGACGGTGAAAGTACCATCAGCGTTATCTGTGAACATATCAGCAATGCGATTGGGCGCATGTAATGCAACCGCGCCAAGGCTAGCCAGGAAATAGCAATCACCGACTGCGCCTTGATCAATATCGAAGTAGCTAATCCCATCCTGGAAGAGTGAGCCTTCAGCTTTTTGGTAAGCGATCGGAGCCTGATGGTATACAGGCAGTAGCACACCGTTTTCTGTGGATAATGTGACTGAATCAATCGTCATGGGAATTCCAGGTCGATCGGTACCCAAAAACCATTTCCCAATCAGTTGTTCCAAATGGGCAGCACTACTCCCCGCCCCGAATCCACCCAGATTCGACTTATTATTGGCAAGGTTCCAGTTCAAAACTTTATTGGCTAAGACCTGAGTGGATTTTGAAATGCCGAGATTACTACCTTGATTTACGATTTTCTGGAGATCCGCTAGTTCAGTGGCATCGACAATGAACGCATCTTGGGCTTGGCGCAGAATATCGCGCATTTCAGTATGGCTGATTACGCCGTCTCCAATGTAAGCCGCCCGCGCTGTCGTTAAAATTGAGTCATCCGTGATGGAATTACTAAACCAATCACATCCCATCATGATCTGATAGTTGCTCTCACTGCTATAAATCTGACTTTGGTTGACTTGCAGAAAATAGCTACCTTCCCCTAATTGACGGTGCATCAAGGTGATTGGCTGATTGGTCTGACCTTGGTAGTAGTAGTCAACAACGACTTCTCCTTCATCCAGCCGCCCGTTATTGTTCCCATCACGCACAAGCCGGAAATCTGTCGTATTTGATGCGCTAGTTAGACTGAGATGGAAGTTCTGAGGTTGATCGAGCGTGAAATGATAACTGTCAGAGCTATTGGAATTATTAACAGTACCACTCACGATCGTGGCACCTGTGAAATTCATTTCTCTGTTCAGCACATCATTGAATTGTTCGTAGGAAACCTTCAACTTGTACTCATTACGGATAGGGGAAGTATTTCTAATTTCAAGATAATACTCACCCATATACATCCCTGAGAAATCGAGCGTTGCGTCAGTAGTATTGTTGATTGCCCACGCACGGCCCAGAATCTCTTCCTCTTCGATCTGCTGATTGCCATTTGCATCCCGGAATAAATGAATAGTCGCATCCCCTGAAAGACTAATGTGAATGTCAGATCCCCCCATGTGGTAAAGCGGAACATTAAACTTGAGCATATCGATCGGGTCACTGCCGCCCACTGCATCACTCATTTGCCATTGACGGTTACCCATCATGGAGGCTAGGGGAGTACCCGCTTGTGCAAACGTATCACCATAGCGATCGTAGTTAAGGACTGTACCCTGACCGATGTCTAGCAAAGAACTTGCTGCATTGGATTTGAAGGTGCTAATTGCGCTTAAATCACTGGGGGTAAGGGCTGTGATAGGAGAGGCTTGCAGCGGTGTTGTGGCATTTAAGGGATTGATCGATCTCATTAGGGTATCCATTATGGGGCTCCTGGCTAGTGCTGGTATGGAGGGCAAAAATTGAAGACTTGACTTGAGTTAAAGACCTATCGGGAGCGCGATCGAGAATTACGCAAAATCGCTAATTTTTTTCTATTCCGTATCGGGACAATAGCTGCTCCCTTCGAGACTCAGGTTATCCACTTGCACCCAAGCATCTGCGCCTGGTGCCCAGAAACCCGCAAAAATGTTGTATTCCGTGGCGTCCCCTGTGCGAAAGCGAACCGTCAACTGTTTGTACTGCGCTTGAGGCCCAAATTTCACTTCCGCCAAAACCGCTTGATTCCCATGACGCACCCCAAAATAGCCATCCTGCACATTGCCCGAAGTCCTAACATAAGCACGAATGACATAGTTGCGATTCGGGACTAACCGCACCTTCTGCCGGAGCGCATTCCAACCCGATGTATTGCGCATCCAGGCATTATTGCGCCCTTCATAGCTATAGCCTTGATTGATATCGATTCCGGCACGACCTTCCGCAACCCAAGGAGGCAGTATCCGGCCAATTTTCTGTTCTTCAAAGCGGCTATCTTTAAGCGGATTAGCACACATCGCTTGGGCAGGAGTTGCGGCCAAATTCCAGCCGAGCAAACCCGTCAAAAGCACGATCGAGCAATGAGCTTGAAATTTCATAGGGAGGCTTCTCCATTGGCAAAGATAGTCACCTATCAGGGCAATGGCGGGACATTATGCAAAGTCTTGAAATTTTTTTTGAGCCATTTTTCGACAGCAGCGATCACATCAACGCCGATCGCTGCCCATGATCAAGAACGGTGCCCAATTCAGCGGTTCTGGATAGGACTTCATGGTTTCCAGCATCGCCGATCGCAATGCTTGCGCGTCAGGAACCTTCTGGCCTTGTGTATAGAACTGTTGCATCAGTTCTGCCGTGGAATCATCCGGCACCTGCCACAGCGAAACAACCACCTGCCTCGCCCCCGCAATCATAAAAGCCCGCGATAAGCCAATCACCCCATCCCCACTAATCGTTCCCCGCCCCGTATCACAGGCACTCAACACCACCAAATCCGCTTGCAACCGTAATTGAGCAATTTCATCACTGGATAGAAACCCGTCATTGCCAGCACTTGGCGCAAAGGCAAGGGCACCGGGAATCCCCGATCGCCGGAAGTCATCTAATAGGCCATGGGTTGCGAAATGGATGAGTTTGGCCTTGGGCATTTGGGCGAGAACCGTTGATTTGAGTGCGTGGGCTTGGGTCAGAACAGGCACCTGTAAACGTTTTCCGATCGCGATCGCTTCTTTTTCGGCAAAGGGTAAGTTGGCGAGGGGCTCTGCTGTATTGGTCGCTAAATCGAAGATTGCTGGCATGACTGGATTCCCCACAATCAATGCTGCTGTGGCGGTGGGAGATGTTTTTTGAGGCGAACTCGCTAAATCTAGGACTTGAATGGAAGGTGCATGGACGATCGTATGCTGCTCAATCAAGAAACGACCTTGTCGATCTTGCAATGCCGCAAAGGGTAAGACAAATAAGCTTTCCTGGGGCACAAACACAACGGTTTGATCGGGCTTTTTAGGCAGGAGATCGGCGATCGGGGTAATTAAAATCTCGTGCAACTTCTGCATTGCCGGATTGTAGGGCACTTCATTACTGTCGGGGGGTGGAAATTCTTGGCGCAGTGGGGCTAAAATTTGACCGCAGACAGGGGGATCTGCCGATCGCATAATGCTACAAAGAGCCGCTGAGACTAGCAAATCAAAATCACTCTGCTGTTTCCACAAAAAGGTTAAATCAACAAAGCGGTAATGGACTGAGCCATTCGGTTGCACCACCCAAATATATAACCCCGCCGATCGTGCCCGTTGCTTCCCTTGAAATTGAAAGGCATCGTCTGGCAGTAAGGCGTATTCCACGATCGTCGCTTTTTGCGCTTGGGCGATTCGCTTGATTCGCGCTAAGTTTGGGGCTTGATTGCTGACATTACGATCGACGGATTGTGCTGCTGCTGTTGACTGCTGCTGCGCCAATTGTTTAGCAAAAGCCTGGGCACGGCCTTGTTCAGAAGCCTCTAAAGCTAATTCTGGTTGATTTTTAGCGATTAAGACCTGCTGCAATAAATTGTAAGTGGCAACTTGGGTATCGAATAGCGCGATCTGCTGCCGATCGCTCAAGCCTTGGCGGAGTTTGTCGCGTAGCTGCACCGCTTGCCGCAAAGCCGACTCCGCCCGATCGAACTGCCGATCTCCCAAATAAGCATGGCCCAAATTATTCAAAGCCGCTGTCTGGGTCACAATATCCTGAGTGGCTTGGGCAATTTTCAAACTTTGCTGGAGGTAGTCGATCGCCTGTTTGTGATCGCGCAAATAGGCAAAAGCTAGACCCAAGTTATTCAAAGCCTGCCGCGTTCGGATTAAGTCTTGATGGGTTTGGGCAAGTTTGAGGGCTTGGCGATAGTCGGCGATCGCAGCGGGAAATTGGCCTCGAATCTGTTTGATATTGCCAAGATTCAGCAAGGTTGAACTTTGACCGATCGAATCATTCTGCTGTTGCTGGAGCTTGAAGCTACGATCGTATTGCTCTAACGCCTTTTGATAATCCTCCGAATAGGCATAGACCACGCCCAGATTGCCTAACACCTTGCTCTGGTGTCGGTCATCGGACAAACCCTGCGCCAGCTTCAAACTCTTTTCAAACTGCACGATCGCTAAATCATATTCCCCTAAATAGGTGTAAAGATTGCCCAGACTATTCGTACCACGCATTTCTCCTGACTTATCTTGAAGTTGTTCAGCGATGTTAAGCGCAGTTTGGATAGCAATTAAGGCTTTTTGGTAGTCGCCAATTGCCGTTCTTTCCAACGTGTTTTTTTCCAATTCGGTTTGAATCACGCTGAGGTTCGATCGAATAGCCTCGATCGCAGCAACATCCCGTTGTTGCTGAACGATCTGCAACGTCTTGAGCCAAAGCTGTGCCGCTTGCTCTATTTGCCCATTTTGATAGGCATTCACACCCTGCTGGAATACAACATCCGGATCGCCGCTAGCCTCCACCGCGATCGCGGACATCATCTGAAGAGAACAGCAGCTAAACAGTAAACTAATCGCTGCAATCCAGCAGCCACGGTCATGGTACATGGCTTATGGCGCTGGCACAATCTGAAGAATCTGGCCTGATTGTGCTGGGAGTGCAACTTTATCCGAAGTACAAGTGATGTTGTTATTATTCGATCGAGCATTCGCAATACTATTCTGCCCAACGGCACAACTAATTTCCGGCGGGCGTGGTTTGGGCGGTATTGCTGGATTACCTAATGGCACAGTACCTTTGAGTCTCAGGGTCGTGAAAATTGTGATATCACGAGTCCCTTTAAGGCTACTATCTTGCAGACTTCCCAGTAATGTCCCATTGCCTTCCGAATCCTGCACAACGACCAACCCTTTTGTATAACTTGCTAACGGGTTTATTTGAGTCAAACTAAAAGCTGCATCAGCTGGTGTACTGATTTGTGCATTCGGATTACTTGGATCAGTATCAAAACTTGCCCCCGTATCTTTATATTTGAACTGGTTTACCTGGGTTTCTGGAAGGCCAGGTAAACCACCGCCTTGGCCATCTAGTAAAAGTCTTTGCCCATTAAGATCGCGAATGACAATCCCATCCGCATCCTTTTGATAGCCGATCGCTTCTGTAAAAGATGTGCCGCCATGATTAATCGTTGTTTTGCCAATGCTCCGAATACTGACTGGCAAGGTGATATTCTCATTCGAGTTAATCGATTCACTAGGGACTGTCCCGATCGCCCTAAACGTCTTCTGTGCATCAATCCACACATCATAAATATCACCTAGCTTATTACGATTAAAAATCTTAATCGAGTCCACTACAATATCACCCGAACTGACCGTGATAGGCTCTGGATTCGCGACGGACAAGATAATGCGCCCATTTGCATCCGTCGTTATTTGGGTCGCACTTTGGACATCGCCACCGGTCAGCAATGTGGGCAAAGTCACGATCGGGGTTGTCCAACGATTTGGAATGGCATCACCCACTTGCATTGGCGTAACTTTCACCGTTAGTTTCAATAGCTGCCCCGGCAAGGTTAGCTCGACCACCTGAGCCCCTTCAACGGTCACGAGTGCCAAGGCTCCATTATTTTCCCAATATTGCGTAGCCACGATCGTTCCCCCAATCAAGGCCAAGGGCTTGTCATCTTGAGTACTCAATTTCCCTGCATTGATAATGACACCAGGATTACTTTCGGTAAACGCAAACTGAGTCGGCGTTCCAGATAATTGAGTAAAATCATTCGCGCCACTTGCGCTGAACCATTGACCATTGCCAAAGCCAATGCCATTGGCTGTAGTACCCACAAAAGCAGACGGTACATTCAACGTTGCGTTATTACCAAAGACAATCCCAGCAGGATTCATCAAATAAAGATTACTATTGCCCCCCGTTAGTTGGATGCGGCCATCCACGATCGAAGCGGCACCCCCACTCACCCGCGCCAACACATTCTGAACCTCTGGCAACACAACGAAATTAGCGATCTGTCCTGTCTCAACATTGAATTGCTGAAAACTGTGGAATAAGTTATTTCCCGATCTCGTCCCGTTCGTAATATCCAATTGATTAGGCGTTGGGCTGTTATTGACGATCGTGCCAATTCCATCCCCTGCCGCGCTAATCTGTGCCAGACTGGGGGCTGCAAAGAGTCCCAATACGCCAAACGCCGATAGGGGTAGACTGCGTAGCAAATACTTGGGAAATTGCATGATCTAAACCTTGGGTGATTTATCGACCAAATTGAGTCGGGTCAAGATTGACCGATCGTAGCAATTCTTCCCAATTACTTTTCAAATTCGGCTCATTTTGTTCACAACCACTCAGCAAATCCAACGCCTCAAACCAAATGCCATTTTCCGCATATTGTTGAGCTTTTCCGATCGGGGTGAGCTCCGCTGCAACCTGTTGCTTTGCTGTTTCTGATAAATCCACCCGTTGTACCATTCCCTCAACTTTTAGGGGAACGCCTTTTCCTGCTTCGCGACAATCGATCAAGAATTCCCAATAGTAAGATTGATTAGTCTGCAACGCAGGCATTTTTTCCGGGAGCGTGACTTTCAACAATCCTGGGCGCGCTGGCAATTGGACAGGTAGACTGTCGATGATATTCCCATGTTTATTTTTTTGACGAATGACGAAACTAGCCTTGAAGCGATCGCCTTGGTTATAGGGGCTATAGATCCAAAAATTGGGCTTTTCTAATGTAGTGAGTCCCCAGACATCTTCGATCACTTTGCCATTCTTCGATCGGGTGGTAGCGGGTACCAACGCCGTCACAGGAACGACGACATCGGGACAAGTATCGCGCCCACCGCCACCGCGCCGTCGGCCTGCGGGAGGATCCCCAGGGGGGAGTTTGGGTAATTTTAGTCTGACTTTATTCGATCGCGCTTTCTGCGATCCCTTCAGAGAAACGGGTTGAGCCATTGCCGCCTGTGGAACGATCGCCGTCAGCAAGACTACGATGCACAATGGCAGGCTGATCATCTTCCGTAGCCAACTAGAACGATTCATAAGTTCACCCAGAAACCCCATCGTCTTGTGCGGGGGGAGCCATCGGTGCACTCTGGGACTACCCCAATTCTCAGACGCAATCATTAGACGCAATGATTGAAAGCCCCTACCCCCGCTCATGCTGAGGGTAGGGAGAATTGTCAATTAAGCCAGTTTGGAGAGCACCGTCCGAGCCGCTTCCAGGGTGCGATCGATATCCGCATCCGTATGCGCCAAGGAGGTAAAGCCCGCCTCAAACTGCGACGGAGCCAGGTACACCCCTTGCTCTAACATTGCGCGGTGGAATTTGCCAAACTTGACGGTATCCGCTTTTTTGGCATCTTCGTAGCTGTGCACTGGGCCTTCACAGAAGAAGAAGCCGAACATTGCACTAATGGATCCACCACACATCGCGTGCCCCGTTTCCTTCCCGATCGCCAGCAGGCCGTTGATCAGCTTCGTGGTGATCTTATCTAGGTATTCGTAGCTGCCGGGTTGCCTCAGGATTTCTAGGGTCTTAATCCCCGCCGTCATCGCCAAGGGATTGCCGGACAGCGTTCCCGCTTGGTACATCGGGCCAGCAGGAGCCACCAATTGCATGATTTCCCGCTTACCGCCATAGGCCCCCACGGGCAAACCGCCGCCAATCACCTTACCCATCGTGGTGAGGTCAGGCGTAATCCCAAACTTCGCCTGCGCCCCACCGTAGGAGATGCGGAATCCGGTCATCACTTCGTCAAAAACCAGCAAGGCACCATGTTCCGTGGTCAGTTCCCGCAGGCCCGCCAAGAAACCCGCATCGGGGGTGATAAAGCCAGCGTTCCCCACGATCGGCTCCAGAATCACCCCGCAAATTTCGCCGGGATTTTCTTCAAACAGCTTCCGCACAGCCTCCAGATCGTTGTAGGGAGCCGTTAGCGTATTCGCGGTAGTGGACTTGGGAACTCCAGGGGAATCCGGCAAGCCCAAGGTTGCCACCCCCGATCCGGCTTTAACCAGGAACATGTCGGCATGCCCATGGTAGCAGCCTTCAAATTTGATGACTTTTTCCCGTTGGGTGTAAGCCCGCATCAGGCGCAGCACCGCCATACAAGCCTCGGTACCGGAATTGACGAAGCGCACCATCTCCACGCTGGGAACGGCATCGATCACCATTTCTGCCAAGATATTTTCCAGTACGCAGGGGGCACCGAAACTTGTGCCTTTTTCCGCAGCGGCTTGGATGGCCTTAATCACATCGGGATGGGCGTGACCGCAGATCGCAGGCCCCCAGGTGCCCACATAGTCGATATATTGGTTGCCATCGACGTCCCAAGCGTAGGCATCCTTCACCCGATCGAAGACGATCGGCTGGCCACCCACAGATTTAAACGCTCGAACGGGAGAACTCACGCCACCGGGCATGAGCTTCTGGGCCGCCGCAAAGATTTCTTCTGATTTGGTTGTTTTGAAAGTCCCCGTGATCAAAGCTCTCTCCTTAAAAGTGCGTCTGCAATGAGGGTCTGTTTTGAATTATCCCACGAGGTTGGAGTGTGCGGCATCGCAGCACCTCTCAGGAAGAACATTGGCCAGAGGGGCAGCCAAGGAAGCAACTAGGGGATCGGCAAGGGGATCGGCGATCGGGGCCGCAAATTCGGGCGCAATCACGATGGCTTCGGCGATCGCCCCCCGCAGGGTTTCAAAGGAGCCGACATGGTAGAAATGCTGGGTCGATCGTAGGTCTAAGCCGTCCCAACATTCAGCCAGATGGGTATTGTGGCGATGGGCGTTGGACAACCACATGGAGAGTGCAAAGCCACAGGGTAAGGCTTTTGCAGTCGCCGCCAGAGCCTCGGCTTCAGCGATCGACCATTGGTTAAAGTAATCCGTATGGCGGCCAATATAGGGTGGATCGAGGTAGACAAAATCCGTCGATCGCGCTTGGGCTAGGCTCTCTCGCCAATCCGCCACCTGGAACTGCCACTGTTTCCCTTGCATTTGCTGGGCCACCCAAGCCACTTGATTGACGATCTTGGTGATGTAGGCCGGGGTAAAGCGTTGGGGCTTGCGGCAAAAGGGCACGTTAAATCCTCCCTTGGCGTTAAATCGCATCAGGCCGTTAAAGCACGATCGATTTAAAAAGAGAAAATCGAAGGAATCGTGGTGCTGATTGAAGCGATCGCGGACTGCGTAGTAGTAGTCTTCGCCCTGACTGCGCAACTGTTCCCCCGCCTGGGTGAGAAATTCGCGCACTTGGCCAGGAGTGATCTGCCCCTGTTGGATCGATCGATAGAACTGGATCACATGGCGATTGGTGTCGCAGAGCAGCGCATGGGTCGGAACCAGATTCAACGCCACCACCCCGGATCCCAAAAAGGGTTCAATCCAACGGGACTCTGGCGTCGGTTGCCAAGCCACATTGGCCGCAATAAAGGGAACCAGCTTCGTTTTGATGCCCTGGCACTTAATAGGCGGGGCTTTCACCGATCGGACAGAACAAGGCAGCATGGGCAAGCACTCACATCACAACGGAGAGACGGGCCAGACAAGAAGAACTTTCAAAGGGGAGGAGGGCTGTGAAATAATATTGATTTGGTCATTTCCAGGATATCGCCATGTCTGACGTTGTTTCTGCCCAGTCCATTCCTGTTGAGAAAATTAAATATAACGAGCAAGGCTTAGTGCCCGCGATCGTACAGGACTATCTGGATGGGACGGTGCTGATGATGGCCTGGATGAATGCGGAGTCATTGCAGAAGACCTTGGAAACCGGGACGACTTGGTTTTGGAGCCGATCGCGCCAGGAATTTTGGAACAAGGGCGCAACCTCCGGTCATACGCAAAATGTTAAATCGATTCGTTACGATTGTGATAGTGACGCCATTCTCGTGACGGTTGAACAAATTGGTGACATTGCCTGTCATACGGGTGAACGGAGCTGTTTCCATCAAGTGGATCATGGCATTACACCTCCACCAGCGGATACATTATCCCAAGTGTTTCAAGTCATTTGCGATCGGCGGGACAATCCCAATCCCGATTCCTACACCTGCAAATTGCTGGCGGGTGGAGATAATAAGATTCTCAAAAAGGTGGGCGAAGAGTCGGCGGAAGTGGTCATGGCCTGTAAGGACGATGATGCTGAGGCCATTGCAGGGGAAGTTGCTGATTTGTTTTACCACACCCTAGTTGCCATGGCGGCCCACAAGGTAGACATCAAGGCTGTGTATCGGAAATTACAAGAACGGAGACGCTAGAAACAATGCTACATGGATTACTCTGGTTTCCGCTGTTGGGAGTCTTTCTTTGGTTGGCTTGGGCAGGGTGGAATGAATACCAAAAGGTTGAAGGCTACCGGGTTTGGGCGCAACAATTCGATCGCTCCAAATACGACATTCGATCGGCCTTGGGGCAAACGGGCGATCGCTTAGTCTGGGGCGTACCGAGTCGCAAGGGATTGGTCGATCGCCAGGAACTTGCCCTACAAACGGTGAAAACAGTGCAATTGCGAGTGGATGGGCAGGTTGTGGATTTAGCCAAACCACCGGAAAACGGAAAGACGATCGTGCTAGAGCTGCTAACGGAAACGGCTCCAGAACCAACTCAAATTCCCTTTACGGAAGTGACGATCGCGGTGGAATGGGCCAAGTCCTTGCAAGGAGGTTGTTAACCCCTAACAGATTCAGGGGCCGAGCTCGTTCAGGATTTTGCAAGCATTTGGGTGCGATCGTACCCATCTTCGATCGTTACAGGAGCCAGATTCTAGGTGTTGCCGCAGCAATTCCTATAAAATCCGTCATAATTTGACAAGGAGATTTGCAGTCATTACAACGCGATCCGCCATACCCTTGGTTCTGGTTCCCATGGAAATTCTGTCAGTCAGCCTCACTAATTTCAAAGCCCACAGCGATCGGCATTTTGTGTTTCAGCCCGGAACCAATGCAATCTGCGGCGAAAACGGGGCAGGGAAAACCAGTATCTTGGAAGCGGTGGCCTGGGTACTGTTTGACCATCGTGGTAGCTATCGTGTGGAAGATCTCGTGCGGAACGGAGCCAATACGGCCCAAGTGCGGGTACAGTTCATTTCCAGCCGCGACCATCGCACCTACGAAGTTCAGCGCTGCACCAAAGCAGGCTATACCATTTACGATCCCCAACTGGGCCAAAAACTGAGCTACACCCGCATTAAGGAAGAGGTTCTACCCTGGCTCCGGCAACATTTAGGCGTTTCCCCCGGAACAAATCTGGCGGATTTATTCGCCAATACGATCGGCGTCCCCCAGGGCATGTTCACCGCTGACTTTCTGCTGGAACCCAGTAAGCGCAAAGCCACCTTTGACCAAGTGCTGAAGGTAGAAGAATATCAAAAAACCTATAAGGAACTGAATAGCCTAGAAAAATACGCCAAAGCTGAAACGGAACACCTTAGCCGTGAGATTGAACAATATCAAACTTTCCTCCAAGACTGGGATCGTGTAACGACTCAATACAATAATCTCAGCCAAGAAATCCAGACGATTCAGCAAGACCTGGATCAATGCAATCAGCAACTTCAGAGACTCCATGAACAACAACAGCAAGCCCAACAGCAAGTACAAACGCTACAATCCCTAAATCAATCGATCGATCGATTGCAAGCCCAATCTCACACCTATGAGCAATTACTGGAACAACGCCAACAAGAATTAAACGCTGCCCAAAAAGCCGTCGATATCTGTACCGTACGCCGAGAACCCTTTCGCCTGTTTCAAGAAGCGGAACAAGCTTTACAGGTTCTAGAGCAACAACGATCGCGGCAGCAGCAACTTCTTCAGCAAAAACAAGCCTTAATTCAAGCCAGTAGCGATCGACAAGCTCGTCTAGCCACGCTTTCCAGCCAACTCGATCGCTGCCACACCGCAGAACAAACCCTAGCGACCTTGGCTCCCTTCATTGAGCAGCAGCTTCAATTAGAAGCCCAGCAACAGGACATTCGACAAAAGCTGCAAGCGTGCCAAACCGGACGGCAAACCCAACTGCGCGAACAAAAACGCTTGAATCAATTGCACCAGCGGCGACAAAGCTTACAAACGACGATCGACCAGTTACGATCGCTGGCCGATGGGGTCGCGACCATTCCCCAGCTAGAGGAGCAGCAAGCCCGCTATCAACAGCAATTAAGCCGCATCGCCGCCGCCAGCCAATTTGAAACCGATCTGCGCCAGATTGTGGGACAGGCCGACCAACGCGGTCACATCCACAGTCAACAGTTGCAAACCGCCGAAGGGATTTTAGAAGAACTGCAAGAGGCAGCACCGTTGTGGGCCAATCCGTTGGATCAGATTCGATCGACCTTGCAAGCGGGCGTTCACCTGCAAACCCAACTCCGAACGGATCTCCAGGACATTCTGGAAGATTTGGCAGAACAGGTCTTGGTCGATCGACTCCAACACCATCTCCAAGAAGTCCAGCAGGCGTTGCAACAAGCTCGACAGCAGCAAGCCCAATTTCTGACGCTACCTAGCCAAGAACAAACCTTGGCAACCCTTGATCGGGAAATTGCAGAAGTTCAGCAACATTTGCAGGAAATGGCGGCCCAGTTTGCCGATGAACCCCATTGGAAAAAGCAAGTTGAACAAATTCAAACCGATCTCCAAACCCTGGATGATCCACGTGGGCGCAGTCGTTTACTGCAACAGGACATTCAGAAAAAAGCACAAATTCAGAAACAGCTACAGGATTTACAAAAATCCCTAGAAGTCACTCAGGCTGAGATTGCAGCGATCGACCAAGAACTTTCCGATTATGATGATCTTGCGGAGCAGATTCAGCAACAGCAAATCCAACGGGAAACCTATCGAGCTGACTACACCTTATATCTCAAGCATCGGGAACTCGCCAACGGCTATCGCCAACGCTACCAGGAATTAGAAGATACCCAAGCACAATTTGCTCAAATCACCGAACAAATTACCCATCTAGACACCCAAAAACAATCACTGACCGCAACGTTTGACCCCCAGCAGGCGATCGAGCTCCAATCTGCCTACCAAAATGCCCAAACCCAGCAGGCAAAGTTAAGCGCCCAGTTACCCCTCAATGCCAAGCTGCTAGCGGAGTATTCAGCGCAATTGCAGAAGCTCGAAACCGTGCGATCGCAACTGACCACGGCCCAAACGGAACTGAAGCAGAAACAGCGGATTGAACGATTTATCAAGTTTGCTCGCAAAGCTTATAAAGAAGCAGGGCCACGCATTACCGAACGCTATGTGCACAATATTTCCCGCGAGGCCGATCGGCTATTTCGGGAACTCCTCAACCGTCCTAATGTCGCCCTGCAATGGACGAGGGACTATGAAATCATCGTGCGGGAAGGAGCCAACGATCGCCGGTTTGTCAATCTCTCCGGTGGGGAACAGATGTGTGCAGCGATGGCTGTTCGTCTCGCCTTGCTGAAAGTCTTGGCGGATATCAACATCGCCTTCTTCGATGAACCCACCACCAATATGGATCGCCTGCGTCGAGTGCGCCTAGCAGAAGCGATCGCCAATATCAAATCTTTCCGTCAGCTATTTGTGATCAGCCACGATGATACGTTTGAGCAAGTTACGGAAAACGTTATTTTTGTACAACGGGAATAGAGATTTTCCCCAACAGATTGCGCACCAATCAATCTATAGAATCGATCGTGAAATCCATTAAGCAATAGAAATAACAAGATTTGAGATAGAAATATAGAAAAGCAAATGTTCTAACGTTAAACCCACTAACGTTAGAACTATTTGACTTATTTTCGCTTCTGTTTACGGACCACCTGAAGACCCCAGACGATCGCGCCGGGTAGTAGAGCAGGAACTGGAATAGGTTGGGGCTTGGGAATTGCTTCGTTATACACAAAGTCATCCATCGCAAACTGCTCGCCGAAACCATTAGGATTGAGGCTGGGATTTTTTATCCCACCAAAGGAAGAGAGCCAAAGTTCGTCAATCCCCGCAAAGTTCAACACCTGTTTGAGTGGCGTATCAGTATTCACCTTAAAGACCAGCTCTGCAATGCGCGTCCCCTTGAAATAGCCTTGGGCACGCACTTGCAACCCATCGTTCCAAGCCGCTGTGAAATAGGCGCTGTTAAAGTTGAACAGGCTGCGATCGCTACGGACAATGCGAGTCACGCCACCACCACTGTTATAGGCAACATTATCAATGGAGACTATCGCATTGTTATAGCCAGAATTCGCGATCGCGCCTCCATCCAGAACTGCCATGTTATTCCAATCAAACCCACCGTAACCCGACGGAATAAATATTCCTGCAGGATTGGGAAATTGTTGATTGAGGACACCATCATCAAAGGTGAGGGTTACAGCAGTAGCCGGAAAGCTCACAGACAGAGAAGCTATCGTCACGCCTACAGCAGATAGGCAGAATTTTTGCCAACGGTACATTACTTATCTCCGCAATTTCTCAGTTTAATAAACGTTGCCGGATCGCTCTTGGCATTGGCCGCCTAGCCACCAAAAGATCCAACACGATCGACGAGTTACAAGCAATGCAACACGATCGTGTTTCTGGCAGATGAGTGACCCCTGAGAAAATTGGTAGATAGATCAATAGAAATAAGATAGATCTTGAAATTGCCTAGTTAAGTTCTGGGACTGTCCGAAGAGTTATTTTACTCTAGTGAGTGTAACAAACAGTGAGAGGTTCCGTGATTACACTGAAGTCAATCAAGCCTCTTCTTACTTTTCATAGCCACCTGAGAAAAATCCGTAAAGTTTGCCCTCAATTATTAAAAATTTGACAAAGAATATTGGATTTCTCCGAAAAAGCACGGGTTCAGCAGATCATTCCACTAGGAGCGTACGATCGCTGTTGCCCGTGACGTTTCTGAACACGCAATTGTTTCCGTGAAAATACGTTGTTGACAAATCAACAACATTGTTGGGCCAGACGTTTTTTTGACCGACAGTTTTGACCAACGGTTGTTGAAAATCGTCTTAACAAGGGAAGAGGCAACAATTCAGAATCTGGGATTAGTCAGGATTTAAGCGATCGCGATCGTTCGTAACAACCGTTCCACAATGGCCCGCGATCGACGCCCGCCCGCCGCAATCATGCGATGAGACAGAACATAGGGCGCGAGGAACTTCACATCATCGGGAATCGCGTAGTCCCGATCCTCTAGAAAAGCCAACGCTTGCACCGCCCGCACCAATGCCACAGTCCCCCGAGGACTGATGCCCAAAAGCACATCTTCATCCCCACGGGTCGCCCGTACCAAGTTCAAAATATATTGCTGGAGCGAGGCTTCCACCTGCACTTGCCGACATTGAGCTTGCAGGGCTTGCACCTCCGCCAAGGTAATGCAGGGCTGTAACGGTGGTTGAGTTTGGGCATTTTGGAGTCGCTGGATCATCAGTAACTCCTCGGACTCGCTGGGATAGCCCAAGGACAGCGACAGGGCAAAGCGATCCATTTGCGCTTCCGGCAAGGGAAAGGTGCCTTGGTATTCCACCGGGTTCTGGGTCGCAATCACAAAGAACGGATCGGGAACCGGGCGAGACACCCCATCGATCGTCACTTGGTGCTCTTCCATCACCTCCAACAGCGCCGACTGGGTTCTGGGCGTCGCCCGGTTGATTTCATCCGTCAGCAACACATTGGCAAACACCGGCCCCGGCAAAAATTCAAATTCTCCCGTCTTCGGATTCCAAATACTGGTTCCGGTCACATCCGTTGGCATCAAGTCTGGCGTACATTGCAACCGTTGAAACTTGCCTTCGATCGACTTCGCCAGGGACTTGGCCAGCAGTGTCTTGCCCACCCCCGGCACGTCTTCTAGCAACACATGGCCCCCGGACAGCAATGCCACCAACACCAACCGAATCGATTCGGTCTTACCAACAATAACCTGATGCAAATTGTGATTGAGTTGTTCAATACGATCGCGCATGGTTTGCCCCCGGACAGACTGGCTTCATGATAACCAGAATGCCCAAAAGTCGGGGATTCTCCATGATTTATAATCTTCTGCTGTCAAATATTTTTACGGATCCACATACTAGTGGTGTAGTTGAAGATTTTCTTACTGGAACTAGAATATTTCTAGACTTACTTTGAAGCGATCGCACCTCTGCTAAAGCACGATCGCTTTAGGCTGCCTAACGATACGATCTAGCCTTCATAATCACCTGCACCAATCCCGTAAGGCTTGCGGTGAAGGTAGAAATTAGAATGGCGATCGCTAAAATCACTGCTGTTGGAGATTCAGATTGGGCGATCGGGGTGGGATCAATCGGAGCAATCTGCGAAGTGGCTTGATGAGTTGATGTAGGCTGTTGTTGATGCATTGGCATGACCTTTTAAACTCGATGCTCCAATTCTCGCAACCCGCTCCAGTCCTGTCGTTACGAGAAATTCCGAAAAAGTAAGGTTATGATCGAGATGATTTTCTTTCTTCACGTCTTGCGGTGAGCCATGACTCCAGAAGAAGCCATCCAGGTTGCCGATGAAGTGCTGCTTGCTCATGCTGGCAATCCTTTAACGGATATTCAGCGCTTGATTCTGCGTGAGTCTCTTGCGGGTAAGGGCTATGAGCGCATGGAAGGCTATGCGCCCCAACATATTAAAAATGAGGGTAAGAACCTGTGGGACTTACTTTCTGAGGGTTTAGGGGAGAGGGTCAGTAAGACCAGTTTTGCAGGGGCGTTGGAGAAACGCTACAAATTAGGCAAGCTGATCCCCACTCCGCCGATGCTGTCGATTTACAATTCTCAGACTTGGGTGGGGCGCAAGGCGATTATTAATGAATGTCTGCCTAAATTACAAGGACAGGCCAGAATCCTGTGGATTACGGGTCTTTCGGGGATCGGGAAGACGGCACTAGGAGAATGTCTCGCCAGCCAAGCCTGGAAGTGTGATCCGACCTTCCAATGGCTGTATCTAGAGATTTTGGAGGGGCAAAGCCCAGAATTTGTCTCGGTGGCGGCGGATCTCCTGGCGAAGTTAGGGGATGGCGATCTCGATCCGCAGGAGCGCAATGACCCAAAACGATTAATAGAGAGGCTATTACAAAAGCTGAAAGTCAGTCGCTATTGGCTTCAGGTGGATTCGTTAGAACGATTACTCAGTTCTGAACAACCGACTGAGACGGAATTTGTCGATCGGCACTGGGTGACATTTCTTCAACTTTGTTTGACAGAACCCAATTTTGCCAGTCGGTTAGTGTTGACGGCGCAAGCGTTACCAAATTCATTGGCAGAATTGGAGGAGCGCTATCCCAACCGTTGGCAAGCCATTACTTTGCAGGGGTTGTTGGCGCAGCAGCCAGATGTTCAGCAACAGAATGAGCATCTTGAGCTATTTGCGAAGAATGGGTTAAGTGTAAATGACAGCAGTGCCAGCCATTTGCGACGTATTGGACAAATCTATGAAGGACATCCTTTAGTATTACAGGTAGTTGCTAAAGAAATTCTGGCTGCGCCGTTTGATGGCAATGTGGCGATATATTGGGAACGTTATGGCAATGAGGTTGAACAGGTCACACGGGAACTACCAACTGAAAGGCTTAGCTTAGAGCTCTACAATCAAGCGTTAAAAAAGCGAGTTCACCGTCGGGTAGAACTATCACTGAAGCAATTGCCTATAGATGCGTTGGATTTACTCTGTCGTAGTTCGGTCTATCGTCGTCCTGTTCCTGAAACATTTTGGCTATCGATGTTTGAAGAGCAAACCTCTCAGCGACGGCAGCAGGCTTATCAAATATTAAATGAACGGGCTCTAGTAGAGCGAGAAGGGATTTACCAAAACCAGTTTTTGATTCGCCAACATAATCTGGTGCGGATAGTTGCCTATGATTTGCTCAAAGCTGACACTCATATTTGGCATCAATCGGAACGGCAAGCCGCTCACCTTTGGCTAACGGCCTATGTACTCCCTGATAATCCAACTTTGGAAACGGCGCTCAGCTATCTGGAAGCGCTGCATCATTACTGCGAAATTAAGGATTGGGAAGCTGCCGAAAAACTTCTTTTTCCTAGACCTCCAGAACTTCAAATTTGCTCGCCAGAAGGAATCTGCCAGACAGTACCCTTCCGCATTGCACCAGAATTCATCCGGCGATGTCAAGCGACCGGGCCAAGCTATCTGGGAGATGTGTACTACAAGTTGGGGAAGTATGAGCAGGCAATTGATTACCATCAGCAACACTTGATAATGATGCGGACGATTGGAGAACGTCAAGGTGAGGGCGTTGCTCTCGCAAACATTGGCGCAACCCAGCTCAAACTAGAACAGTATCCAGAATCGTTGACCAACACGCAAACAGCACTCAAGATTTTTCAAGAGATTGGCTTTCGATCAGGTGAAACCAAAGCCCTCCAACAGTTGGCCGAACTGCATCAAGCTTTAGGTGAAGTCGAGGTGGCGCGGCAGTATTGTCAGCAAGCCTTGGCACTGGCGACAGAGTTGGGCATACCCTTAGCCGACGAATGCAGGAAATTGCAGAGAGAGATTGATAATAGTATCTCGATCTCGTCCGGGTAACCCGTATACTTTCAAAAAACTGAAGAGCTGAACTGACAGCAATGCAAATCGTTTGGACAAAGCACGCAGAGGAGCGTCAACACCAATGGCAACAACGACTCGAAATTACCCGCGAAGAAATCGAAACTATCGTCGCTCAACCCCAACAAATCGTCACCGAAGATGAAGTCCGCATCGCCCAATCCCTTCGAGGCGACGGACTACTCAGAGTCGTCTTCACCGACATCGGCAATACCCGCCGCATCATAACCCTCTACTGGACAAACCAAATCAACCGCTATTGGCAGGAGGAACCCCATGAAAGTTAAATACGATGCTGAAGCCGACATCCTCATCTTCGTTCTACTCGACCAGCCCCCCGCCAACGCGATCGCGGAACCCGGCGGCATTATCGTCAGCTACAACGACACCAACGAACCCGTCAGCATCGAATTTCTCAACGCCTCCCAGCGCCAACTCTTCAATCCTGCCGAGTTGAACCTGACGATTTCGACCTAGAGTCGGCAAACCCTACTGCAATCAACCACCCAAATGCCAATCTGCTATTTGCAAAGCGTTAGTCGTTATTTGCACAGTGCTAGCCGTTGACGAGCGATCGCGCAATCCGTCGTAATTTGCGCCTTGAGCGCATCCAAGGACGAGAATTTTTGCTCCATGCGGATAAATTCCAGCAATTCCACCGTCAGCGTTTGCCCGTAGAGATCGCCACTCCAATCCAGCAAATGCACTTCTATCGTTTGCTGAAGCCCATCCACCGTCGGACGATTGCCAATATTCATCACCCCTAGAACCGGATGGGAAGTCCCAACAATCCCCGAAACCCGCACTGCGTAGACCCCTTGGTGGGGAATTAATTTACGCGCAGGCAACGCCAAGTTTGCCGTCGGGAACCCGATCGTCCGCCCTAGCTGCTGACCCTTCACCACTTCGCCCACCAAGCTGTAGGAGCGTCCTAACATCCGGTTGGCAGTGGCCAAATCGCCCGTTTGCAGCGCCTTGCGAATGGCTGTGCTGCTGATCCGCTCACCCTGGAAGGTTTCCAGCGCCACCAGAACCACCTCAATGCCATAGGTCGCCGCGATCGTTCGGAGGTCTTCCGCTGTTCCCGATCGGCGACAACCAAACCGGAAATCTTCCCCCACGCTGACAAACCGCGCCTGCAAATGGTGAACTAAAATTTCTCGAACAAAGTCCTCCGGCGTCAACCGGGCCAAAGCATGGTCAAACGGTAATAGAACTAGCTGATCAACCCCCATTTGCTGAAGTTGATAGGCTTTTTCATTCCCTGGTGTTAGGGTAGGCACGGTTTGTCCCGAGAAAAACTCCACGGGATGGGGTGAAAAGCTCACCACCGTTGAATAAATCCGCTCAGACCCATGGGCGAGGGTTTGCCCGACCGACTGAGTCAAAATTGGCTGGATAACCTGTCGATGTCCGCAATGCAGGCCATCGAAATTGCCCAAAGCAGCGACAGTTGGCTTAAGCACAGTCTTTAAAGATGACGAAATCTGCACGCTTTACATTTTGACATAATGACTTTCCCTATTGTTACTGATCAACCCGCCCATATCCCATCCTCCAGATGGCTGAAACACTCGTAAAAATACAGTATCTGGGTGAATTCACCAGTTAGTTTTTCATTAAACGCCCTCGATTCAGGGCCATATCAGCTAACTGGAGAAATTGATCAACTAAGTATTTTTTCCAGCATTCTCTACACTTGCGCTAACCAATTCTCGAGGGGTTTTAAGTTTTTATGGGCCGTTAAGTTGTATTGGAGCGGCGTGATCGTGATGAAGTTTTGGCGAATGGCCTCGACATCGGAGGGAATTGCATGATTGGCATCGGGATCATCTACCTCTTCGATCGCTTCGCCAGCCAACCAGTAGTAGGTCTTCCCCCGTGGATCCTGCCGTTTTTCAAAGACTTCAATGTATCGTCGAATGCCTTGGCGGGTCACGATCGCCCCTTTAATTTGTTCCGCCGCCACTGCCGGAACGTTGACATTCAGGAGAATTAACTCCGGTAATGGATGATGGGCTAATTGAGCCAGCAGGGTTTGCGCATAATCGGCAGCGGGTTGAAAGTCCGTAGCGGCAAAACTGGTTAAACTCATGGCAATGCTGGGAATTCCTTCAATCACCCCCTCCATCGCCGCTGAGACCGTCCCAGAATACAGCACATCCGTTCCTAAATTGGCCCCATGGTTAATCCCAGACACCACAAAATCGGGGGGATGATCAAGCAATGACCAGAGGGCTAACTTGACGCAGTCCGATGGAGTACCGGAACAAGACCAAGCCGTCACCTGGGGATGGAAAATACCTTCCACTAGGTTGGCACGAATCGGTTGGTGCAAAGTCAATCCATGGCCCGTGGCCGATCGCTCCCGATCGGGGCAAACAACCGTGACTTCATGGCCCGCCACTGCCAAAGTATTCGCTAACGTCCGCACCCCGATCGCAAAAATGCCATCGTCATTGCTAATCAAAAGCCGCATAAAACTTGCCGCACAAAACTGAAGGTAGTAAGTCCCAGGTTTCTAGGGTACAGAACTTTGGCCGGAACAGGAGTGATCGACAACGAATCCCCCGCGAATCTCTAACGAATCCTAGGGATTCACTAGTGAATCCCTAGGGAATCCTTGAGCGAATCCCGACGACTTTCCTCTACACTGGTATAGTCCAAAGCTATAAGTCCTAAAGCGTTCCATTCCCGGTATGACGACGGTGCAAATTTCCGATCTTGAAGCCCAATTGGAGTTGATCAAACAAGAGGCCCAGGCCGCGATCGCCGCTGTCTCTGACTTAGATCAACTGGAACAACTGCGTGTGAAATACATGGGCAAAAAAGGCCCGATTCCGCAGGTGTTGGGAGGAATGGGTAAACTCGACCCTGCCGATCGGCCCAAAATTGGTGCAAGGGCCAACGAGGTCAAGGAAGCCATCCAAACAGATTTGGACAACCGCCGGACAGAATTGCAAGCCGCCGCCATCCAAGCTCGACTGGAAGCAGAAACCCTGGATGTGACAATGCCAGGAACCTATCGCCCCCAGGGGCGTATCCACCCGCTCCATGGCACGATCGACACTGTTTTAGATATTTTTGTGGGCATGGGCTATGCCGTAGCGGAAGGCCCGGAAATGGAAACCGACTACTACAACTTTGAAGCCCTCAACTTCCTACCGGATCACCCCGCGCGGGACATGCAGGACACGTTGTACTTACCCGATGGCAACCTGCTGCGCACCCACACTTCTACGGTACAAGTGCGTTATATGGAGAATAACGAACCTCCGGTACGGATTGTGGTGCCGGGGCGGGTCTATCGCCGCGATACGGTGGACGCAACCCACTCGGCGGTCTTCCATCAAGTGGAAATTTTGGCGGTGGATGAAGGACTGACCTTTACCGATCTCAAAGGCACGATCAAGGTGTTCTTGCAGCAATTGCTGGGGGATGACTTGGAAGTGCGGTTCCGGCCTAGCTTCTTCCCGTTCACGGAACCCTCGGCGGAGGTGGATGTGAAATGGAAAGGCCGCTGGTTAGAAATCCTAGGCTGCGGCATGGTGGATCCCAATGTTCTAAAAGCGGTGGGTTACGATCCGGAAGTTTACACGGGTTTTGCCGCAGGCTTTGGCGTGGAACGGCTGGCGATGGTCATGCACCAAATTGACGATATTCGTCGTCTGTACAACAGCGATTTACGTTTTCTGCGCCAGTTTTAACTGAGCCATGAAAATTGCGACTGCACCATACTTTAGTCGATAGTCGATTTCACCTTTAGTAGGTGTCACAAAAGACCTTTAGTAGGTATCACAAAAGAGCTAGGCGGTCTGGAGGCTAGCGATCGGAAATCTTGCCATCTGACCAACTGTCTTCTGTCCTCCTGCTTCTCCCGCCTAGATCGCAGGGATTTCTTGCCACCGATTTGTCTAGCGTTTACCTTCACTAACGTTTGGCTTTAGAGTGAGCGTAACGATCTACCAAATCTGCCAAAATCGACACTGCTCCGATCCCCAAAGTCGGTATGATGGCTCTTATGTCAGACTGACCAGGAAAGCAGCATGCGGATTCTATTTGTCTCAGCAGAGGTAGCCCCGATCGCGAAAGTCGGAGGAATGGGCGACGTGGTCGGTGCACTGCCCAAGGTGCTTCGGCAAATGGGCCATGATGTCCGCATTTTCATGCCTTATTACGGCTTTTTAAACGATAAATTGACCATCCCGACCGAGCCGATTTGGCGGGGCAGTGCGATGTTTAATCAGTTTGCCGTCTATGAAACGCAATTGCCTGGAACGGATGTTCCTTTATATCTATTCGGCCATCCTGTCTTTGATCCGCGCCGCATCTATGCAGGTGAAGATGAAGATTGGCGATTCACGTTTTTCTCGAATGGGGCAGCGGAATTTGCCTGGAACTATTGGAAACCCCAAATTATCCATTGCCACGATTGGCATACGGGCATGATTCCCGTATGGATGCACCAGGATCCTGATATTTCAACCATTTTCACCATCCACAACCTAGCCTACCAAGGGCCTTGGCGCTGGAAACTGGAAACCATGACCTGGTGCCCCTGGTACATGCAAGGTCACAACACCATGGCTGCTGCGGTGCAGTTTGCCGATCGGGTTACCACCGTTTCCCCCACCTACGCTGACCAGATCAAAACCCCCACCTACGGGGAAACCTTGGAAGGGTTGTTATCCTTCATTAGTGGGAGAACGTCTGGAATTCTAAATGGGATTGATACAGAAGCCTACGATCCTGCCGTTGACAAAGCCCTAGCCCAACCTTTCACGGCTGAAACGCTGGAAGACCGGGTTAAGAACAAAATTGCACTCCAAGAAGAAGTGGGGCTGGAAGTCAATTCCCAAGCCTTCATGATTGGCATGGTGTCCCGATTGGTGGAGCAAAAGGGATTGGATCTCGTTCTGCAAATTCTCGATCGCTATCTGGCTTATAACAACGCCCAGTTAGTCATTTTGGGAACGGGCGATCGCTATTACGAAACGGCTCTCTGGCAGTTAGCCTCCCAGTATCCTGGACGGATGGCCACCTATTTACTCTATAACGACGCCCTGGCTCGCCGGATTTATGGAGGAGCCGATGCCTTCTTGATGCCATCCCGGTTTGAGCCCTGCGGCATTAGCCAAATGCTCTCCATGCGCTACGGATGTGTACCGATCGTCCGTCGTACCGGTGGACTCGTGGATACCGTCTCCCATAATGATCCAGTGGCAGGCACAGGTACCGGGTATTGCTTCGATCGCTACGAACCCCTTGATCTCCTCACCTGTATGGTGCGGGCAACGGAAGCCTACCGATTCAAACCCCAGTGGAAAATGCTCCAGCAGCGGGGCATGAATCAGGACTTTAGCTGGGAAAAATCCGCCCAAGCCTATGCCAAGCTCTATTGTCAGATGCTCGGGCTACCGGAGGATGCGGCATTTCCTCAGCCAACCACCGTTGCCTAATCCCGTGTAGTGACTATCTAGTCGCCGAATCCATCCGCATTTCCCAATCCTTAGGTTGTCTCGCTATTTTGACGACGGCAAATAATTAGCGGGATTTTCGGCCACCCAACCCAGTTTAGAGTTCGATCGCACTTCAAAATGCAAGTGGGACGGGCTTGAGCTGGGTGTTCCCGTTTGACCCACAGTGCCGATCGTAGCGCCTCGTTTCACCTGCTGCCCGAGCTTGACTTGGATGAGATCAAGTTGGGCATAGCGGGTTTGATAGCCCTGGGCATGGTTAATCACCACCATCTTGCCAAAGGCTCCCTGGTTTCCCGCAAAGGCAACGGTACCATCCGCCGCCGCCAACACCGGAGTCCCCAGCGGAGCCGCTAGATCAATGCCACTGTGGGGCGTAACGGTTCCTCGATCGCGCAGTTGAAACCCAAACCCCATCAGAACGTTTCCCACTTTGGGCAGGGGATAACCGATCGGGAACTGGGCGAGGGATCCTTTCGTCGGTTGAAGCGGAGTCCACACGACACCGGGCACAAACACGACGGAGGGCGCAGATTGACACCCATTTACCTCAAACAAAACATCCGATCGCACCTTATACTGCGCTGCTAAGTCCCGCAGACTCTTTCCCGGCGGGACTTCGACTCGAATCCCATTGAAAGGCGGAATCACAATATTTTGCCCCACGGGTGCTTGGCGATCGCGCAAGCTCGGATTCAGCCCCATTAAAGTCTCGGGCAACAGGTCGTACTGTCGAGCAATCTTCTCGAGAGTCTCTCCTGCGGCAATCCGATGGGTCATCATTTGCTCAAAGACAGAAGGGCAGAGATTGCTATCTGATAACTTGCTATCTGATAACTTGGCATCTAACTTGGCATCAGCCAACTGCCTCACACTCAAGGGACGACCTAGGGCCATGACAGGTTTTTCCTGATAGCTCAGAATTCCGCAACTGATGCCTAGACCAGTCAAAAGGAGCGTCACCCCCTTAAACAAGGGTATGGGGCATAGAACCCTCCACCCCGATCGATGATTCATTGATCGATAATTCATTGAGTTTAGACAGATATTATGTGGCATGAATAGATCCCCTAATCTCAACATACTCTTTTTTCAGAACAGGCTCTGTTACTGGAAGGCGACTAGAAATATTAGCCGAATCCATGCGGAATGCGGACACCAAAATGGAGACCCCGTTCAGTTCAAGCATTATGTAATTCACATTGAAATCACCGCACCATTTGCCGTTGTGACATCCAGCGAAGCATGAAGGTTCCCCCTTCCATGAAGCACCTAGAGTCAAATTCTTCTAGCTAAAGTTCCTGTAACCAAAATTCCTAGAGCTAAATGTTTAGTGTGAAAGTATTACAATCAACTTCAAAAGAAAATTCGCTATAAAAATAATTAATTTTTTAGTATTTCTTAAGCCTGTTATGACCCAAGACAACTACAACATGATTCCCATACCCCATCAGTTAGAGGCACTAGTGATACCAATTTCACCTTGCCAGTGATCTCTATCTCCATCTTTACCAAGTTTTATCAGGTATAGTCTTACCAGATAGAAAGAATCTTCTAACTTTATGACGATTTCGCCATGCCGAGTTTAAAGCTAGACTTGAGCTAATTCAGAAGTCATCTACAATAAGTTCAGTAAAAATAAAAATCTCTTTTCTAAGGTAGAGTTTCCTTAAACGAAGAGATTATCCTGATTTAATGAGGATGAGTTAGGTTTAGAGAATATTCAAATGGACTATCCAGAGCTCGCGGTGGCCATTCTATCGGTTTGAGCCATGGCCTGAACAGCGATGGAAAAAGTTCTATCTAATCTTTGTACAAGATGATGTGTTCCTTAGCAATCTATCCCGGTTATCTGCTGTAGAGAGAGTTCAATTGTCATGAAAATTGCTGCGGTCGTCACTTGTTACAACCGAAGAGAAAAGACCCTGCGGTTCTTGAGATCCATACAACAGCAAACCTATCAAAGCTTGGATGTGATTCTCGTTGACGCTGGCTCGATCGATGGGACGCCAGAAGTCGTTCGTCAGTATTTTCCCAAGGTTCGAATTTTACAAGTGGATGATCAGTGCTATTGGGCATCTGCCACCAACCATGGGGTGCAAGCAGCGATAGACGCAGGCTACGACTCTATCCTTACGATTAATGATGACTGTGCGATCGTCCCCAATTATGTAGAGCGTCTTGTAGAAATCGCCCAACGGAATGATGTCAAAATCCTCGCTAGCCGCATTGATTACCTAGGTCATCCCGGCTTGATCTGGGCATTGGGCACCCAAGTGTCTTGGGGCATTCGAATTCTGCAATTAGCCTGGCATGATGTCCAAGAAACAGATTTACCCCCTGAAATTCGGGCTGCTGAAGTCATAGATGTGGAGGCTGCCGCTGGAGATGGCGTCTTGATCCATCGGTCTGTCTTTGAGCAGATTGGCCTATATGCTGACAAATTTTTGCCGCATTACCATGCCGATTCTGAGTTAATCCTGCGAGCGAGGAAGGCGGGAATTCGGGCCTGCGTCACCCCTCAAGTGGTTGTGTACGATGATTCGCCCAGTCCTGAAACTCAGCGTCATAATGCCCAGCAAGCATTTGCTCGCCCATGGTTGCCAGAATTTATTTACACATTTTTCCATCAGCGATCGAGTTGGTTTTTGCCGACTCGCGTTTACTTGATCTGGCAATACTGTCCCTTACCCTGGAAAATCATCGCCCTGTTACAAGTAACCATTGTGGCAATGCTGGGATGGTTGGCTAAACGACAACTTAAATTTCTAATGATAGCTATGACCTCGCTGAAATCCAATTCCAACAAGGTCGTTGCCAAACTATTAGGCATTGTCTAGATCTGGGTGCACTGTTCGATAATCCTGTTGCAAATCTATAAATCCTGTTCCAAATCCAAATTCCTGTGGAACGATAGAAGGGTCATGGGTTGAGATGACTGCTGTGGATTATTCTATTCGTGATTTAGGCGCTGATGTTCTACTGATTGAAAATCTGTTGGAACCGGAACTCTGCACACAAATTATTGATGTCGCAGAGTTCTGTCATTTTGAGTCCGCCACTATTTTACTGAGGGCGATCGATACCGACGTTCGTAATAGTGGAATTTTGCCACTGGATCTTCGCAATCCTGTACAGAAATCAACCAATGATTTGCTGGTTAAAAAAATTGGGATTGTCCAAGAAGCCCTGTACAAGACCTATGGCATTCGGTTTCCCCATGCTGAAACCTGTTCCATTTTGCGTTATTCTCCTAGTCAACAATACAAACGCCACGTAGATAACATTTTGTTAGCAAGTCGGTTTCAAGAAGTTGACCAAGGTATTCCTACTCGTGATGTCAGTATTGTTGGTTATTTGAATGAAGACTTCCAAGGAGGAGAAACGTTTTTCGATCGGCAAAACCTCAAAGTCAAACCTAAGATGGGTAGCGCGATCGTCTTTCCTGCCTACTATACCCACCCGCACCAATCACTCCCCGTCACCCATGGGCGCAAGTACGCTTGGACAAGCTGGCTTTATCATTAACCCGTTATCCTAAACAAGCCTAAACGGCTGGAATATTTATATCAATATTGCTGAATCTGAATGCCCTATTTCATTCGGTATTCAACCAAGTAATGCAATCACAGGTGTTCAATCAAGTGATGCAATCACTGAGCTAAATTTCATAGTAGAGCGGAAAAGATTTGGCATCCTTTGGCTTAACGTGAATGCGTTGATTTTCCGTCAGATTCAGTTGGTCAAACCGTTCCCGTGTCAGGTGTGCCACCATTTCCTGGCCGTCATCTAAAACCAGTTCCGCCTGGATTTCCCACCCTAAATGAATCAAGCGGCGCACCCGAGCCGGCACTGTTGACGCATTGGGCTGGAGCTCCACTTGAATATCATGGGGCCGCAAGAACATTTCAGGATTGGCTGAATCAAATCCACTTTCTTGGAAAATCCGTGAATTGGTCGGTAATACATTCACCGGCCCGATGAAGCTCATGACAAAGGCACTGGCCGGATGGTCATAGACTTGGGCCGGAGTGCCCACTTGCTCAACCCGACCTTTATTCATCACAACAATCTGGTCTGAGACTTCCATGGCCTCTTCTTGGTCATGGGTGACAAATACGGTGGTGACATGCACTTCATCATGCAGGCGGCGTAACCAGGCCCGCAAATCCTTACGCACCTTTGCATCCAACGCGCCAAACGGTTCATCCAGCAGCAAAACCTTGGGTTCCACCGCCAGCGCCCTCGCCAGCGCCACCCGTTGCCGTTGTCCCCCGGATAACTGGGAGGGATAGCGATCGCCTAATCCAGATAGTTGCACGAGATCCAGCAGTTCCTCGACCCGTCGCTGAATTTTGGCAGCGGGCATTTTACGAATTTCCATGCCAAAGGCAATATTGCGCCGCACTGTCATATGCTTAAACAGCGCATAATGCTGAAAAACGAAGCCAATGTTGCGAGCTTGCACGCTCTGATAAGTCGTATCTTTCCCCGTCAAAAAAATCTTGCCGTTATCGGGCATTTCCAGTCCTGCAATCAACCGCAACAGCGTCGATTTACCAGATCCCGATGGGCCTAACAATGCGACTAGGGAACCACTTTCAATGGAAACATTGACTTGGTCGAGGGCCTGGAAGCTACCAAATCGTTTAGAGACTTCTTGAACCGTAATACCCATAAATGCAAGGGAAAAGCAAAAAAATGAGGAAAGCAGGTGCAGAGGCTAAGATAAATCCCCGGTTTCTCGACGGATTTACTGTAGATTACAGTACCATATTCCCAACGATCGCATCTATGTCTAGTCCCCATTTCCAGATAGTTCAGGTTTCAAGCCTGCCAATTTTTAGACCGTTCTAAATCTTGCCTAAACGTCCAAAATCCGCAAAATAACGGAGTTAGCTCCTAGGCTAGGTGGGAATTCTAGTGCTATATTGTCACCTTTCAGAGTGCTCCGCATGGGAGATGTTTCCGAGATCGCGCGTCGGCTAGCCCAAGCGCCCCACGCAACTCGAATCCTTAAGCTACTCGTTTATCTTTGCCGAAACGTGTGGCCAACTCAACCTGCGCAATATCAAGGCTTAGAAATGACCGTACTGCTGAGAGAACTCAGGCAGTCCCATCCTCGTTTTTCATCCCTCCAAAGTCGAGTGCATCGGGTCGTCAATACCCTGAGTAAGCCGATCGAATATTCCCAGGTCGCAGAATTTTTTTTAGACTGCATTCAAGACCTCTATGATTTGCACGATCCCATGTTAGAAGCAGAGGAAACCACTGTGGGAATCCAAGGTCAGATGTCAGTATCTTCCAACAGCCCGATCGAACTATTTCAAACCCAAGCCAAAATTGGGCAACTGCTCGATCGTCATCCCCAACACCTGCGCTTGAAAAAGCTGATGCTCTGCGTGATTCATCACACCTGGGAAACCGATCCGAACAAGTTAGCAGAAACCCAATTTACGCGCATCGTTGATGATTTGTGGCGGCTCTATAACACGTTTCCTGAACTCAAAACAGCGTTCTATCGTATCGTCCAGCACCTTAGTAAACCCGTTGAATACCAACCCATCGCTGAAACAGCCCTAGAACATCTTGCAGCGCTGTATGGGGATATGTTAACGATTGAAGCGCTAGAACAACATAGTTCCCTAAGACAGCCTAGTTTCCTAGAACCATCCAGTTCAACGGCACTCTCCACTAATCTTCACCGCCCGATTCCTAAGCCACCCACCAGCCTGCTCTTTTATGATTTGCGACAGGAGATTATGAAGGTGGCCAATCCCCTCCGTGCCAAGATCCTGTTAACGGCATTACTCCACTCCGATCTACCCGAGGTAGCAGCTAGCTCGACCGCTGGTCATGCCGACGACTATACCCCCTGGCGGGCCCTGAGCCTCGGCCACCTATTAGAAGAACTCTTCAATAGCTATAAGCATCGCCTCGATTTTCTCGCGATCAAGTTACGCAACGAAGCGGAGAAATTACCGGATACGGCCGAGTACGAAGCCATTATTGAAGTCTTAGTCAAGCAGTTACAACGGGATCAATCCCAATCAGACATCGTTGCACCCATCCCTCAGACCATTCTCTCAACGGCGGGTTTGCTGCCTACGAACCTCTCATCTTCCCGTCCGCCTTCCCCCAATAGACAGAAAGAACCAGCCCCCCAACCGCTAGAGAATGTCCAACCAACCGATCGCGATCGCGAATCAGAGATTCTCAAGACTGTCATGATAGCCAGAGATTAGGGGGAGATGCCGATGAATGCCCAAGAATTACTCGATCGCTACCAGGCGGGAGACATTCAATTTAGCGGATTGAATGGCAGCAACTGGAATTTAGCGGGAGCAGACTTGATCGGTGCAGACTTCAAAGGCGCTGATTTTCACCATGCCAATTTGATCTTTGCCTACCTGAACCGAGCAGATTTGAGCCAAGCAAACCTCTGTCACACCAAACTTTGTGGAGCTAATCTGAGCCAAGCAGACCTGCTGAATGCTCACCTACGGGATGGAGATTTACAAGGAGCAACCCTTGCAAGGGCCGATCTGCGTGGCGCAGATTTATCCCTAGCGGTTCTTATAGACGCCAACCTCATGGGGGCAGATTTACGGGGCGCGGATTTGAGTGGTGCAAACCTCCAAGGCGCTTGCCTGCGGGGAGCCAATTTACGGGAAGAAGGCCGAGTCCAAGCTGGGGCCAATCTGCGGGGAGCCGACCTGCGGGAAGCCGACCTGCGGGGCGCTAACCTTACTGGCGTAGATCTCAGTCGCGCCAATCTCTCCGGTGCAATCTTGAGCGAGGCCAGCTTAAAAGGAGCCAATCTGAGCGAAGCAACCCTCACCGGGGCCACCCTAGTCCATACCTTCCTCAGTGATGTAATTGCAATACAGGCAAATTTTCAAGGGGCATTTCTCCATGAAGCCAAAATGAACCGCATCGATCTGACGGGCAGCGACCTCAGCAACGCCGTTTTAATCGACGCCACGCTGAATGGCGCTAAACTCAACAAAACCAATTTTCAGAACTCTAGAATGGATCGGGTACGCCTCAGTAAAGCAGAACTAGGACGCGCCAATCTTCAAAGCGCTATCCTCACCGAAGCCAATCTAATCGAAGCATACCTGGGGCGAGCCGACCTGCGGGGAGCCGACCTGCGGGGAGCCAACTTAATTCGTGCCGAGGTCAGCAGTTCCATGCTGGCGGGAACCCAACTAAAGGGAGCGACCTTGGCCGACGGTAGCGTACATGATTAAGTTAAGCGTGCATGATTAAGTTCATGATTAAGTTAAAGCTTGAGGTGGGTTAGAGGGTAATGGGTTAGACATTAAACCGGAAGAGCATAACATCGCCTTCCTGCACCACGTATTCTTTGCCTTCGCTACGGACTAAGCCCTTTTCCTTAGCGGCATTCATCGCACCGCAGTCCACCAGATCCTGGTAAGCAACCGTTTCCGCACGGATGAATCCCCGTTCAAAGTCAGTGTGAATTACGCCAGCCGCCTGGGGAGCAACCATGCCTTTGCGAATTGTCCAGGCGCGAGTTTCCTTAGGGCCGGTGGTGAAGTAGGTTTGCAGTCCTAGGAGGTCGTAGGTGGCGCGGATGAGAGATTGCAGTCCGCCCTCGCTCACCCCCAACGACTCTAGAAACTCTGCTCGTTCTTCTTCCGGCAATTCGATCAGTTCTGATTCCACTTGGGCGGAAATAATGACGACCTGTGCATCTTCCTCTGCCGCGATCGCTCGCACTTTTTCCACGAAGGCGTTGCCCGTGGCTAAGTCATCTTCCGAAACGTTGGTGGCGTAGATCATGGGTTTGCGGGTCAGGAAGCCCATCGCTTTGATGGCGAGTTCTTCTTCTTCGTTGAGTTCAACCGATCGGGCCGATTTTCCTGCATTCAGCGCCGCAATGATTTTATCCAGAGCGTCTACTTCAACCTGGATTTCTTTTTTCGTCCGGGCATCTTTGCGGGCACGTTCAATCCGCTTTTCCGCTTGGGCCAAATCAGCCAAGCCCAGTTCCAGGTTAATCACTGCCACATCGCTTAGGGGATCCACAGAACCAGAAACGTGGATGATGTCGTCGTTTTCAAAGCACCGCACCACATGGACGATCGCATCCACTTCACGAATGTTGGCTAAGAACTGGTTCCCCAATCCCTCCCCTTGGCTTGCACCTTTGACTAAGCCTGCAATGTCCACAAACTCCACCCGAGCGGGCAAAATTTCTGCTGAACCGGAAATTTGAGCCAACACATTGAGGCGGGGATCGGGAACGGCCACAATGCCAACGTTGGGTTCGATCGTACAAAAGGGAAAGTTAGCCGCTTGGGCCTTGGCATTGCCGACGATCGCGTTAAACAGCGTAGATTTTCCAACGTTGGGCAGTCCGACGATTCCGGCTCTCAGCATAATGACTTTGGGTAGGTGGGCTTGGGTGGATAGGCTTAGACAGACGATTAATCATCCTAGTACATTTCGTTTTACATTTTGTTGCAGGTTTTGGTTATTGTAGGTTTTGGCATTGCGAGTTACTGGCATTGCAAGCTGCTGGAACTGCAAGTTGCTAGCAGATTTTGATGGCAGGTAGGCAGTGACAAAAATCGGCCTCATCCTGCCCCATCAAAAATGGGTCGATCTTGAGATCGACCCATTTTTGCATTGAAGATTGAGATGATCAGGCTGTTGAGCTTACAACGTGCAGACAACGTAAGGCAATCTGTAGATACCAGACAACCTGTAGATACAGACCTCCAAACGATCGGCCCAAGAACTACAGGGCCTTAGAACTACACATCTCCGCGAATTTCTTCCACAATGCCGTCGCGCAGCACAATTTCCACGTTCATTTTGCCAATCAGGTTATCGCCCTTTTCAATCTTGAAAACACTGACAACCTGACCTTGATTCACTTCTTGATTCAGTTCTAAGGTTTGTACCTGCTGAAGTTGTTGCAGAACTTGATTTTTTTGTTCTAGCAACTCACTTTTGCCTTGGTTGAACTGGATTTTGACATTTTCGATCTGTTGAACCGTTTCTGGCCCCGGCGGTTGCAAGCTTTGCTTTTGAATTTCGGTCAGGACTTGTTGCAATTGCAAATCTAACTGTTGAAGCTGGCTATCTACTTGATTCAGTTGACTTTGCAGTTGCTGTTGGGCTTCTTCCTTCCAGCGGGGAGTGACGATCGCAGTGACTGCAACGTTGCGCTGAATTAACAGATGAGAATTAGAAACTTCCATAGAAACCTGGGGGGAGACTAATTTTAAACGTGATGTTGGGGGCACATTGGTTCATTATTGGTTTATTCACCATGGAACCCGGCAATCCGGCGAAATCGGCCTCAGCAATTGAGTTCAATCCCTTAAGTTCAATTCCTCCAACAGAAGCCGACCGCAATTAGCTAAACATCTCGTCAATGATACCCGCATAGCGATCGGATACAACATTGCGACGAATTTTCAAAGTTTGGGTTAGTAAACCATTGTCGATCGTAAAAGGTTCGTCTAGTAACCGAAAAACACGAATTTGGTCATCGGGACGATAGCCTGGGCGATCTCTAACGCGCTGGGTTAACTCAGTTTTAAACAAATCTTGAATTGGCTTGCTATTGAGATCCACATCAGCATAACCTTGCTCTGCGGCCCAAGCTGCCAGGGCATCCAGATTAGGCACAATCAAAGCCCCCAGCACTTTTTGATCCTGACCCACCAGCATAATTTGGTCGATGTAAGGACTACAGAGGCAGACATCTTCGATCGGCTGGGGTTCAATGTTTTCGCCATTGGTCAAGACGATCGTGTCTTTGGCTCGCCCGGTAATCACGAGATCCCCCGTCGCCGTCAGGAACCCCAAATCGCCGGAGTCAAACCAGCCGTCGGGATCGATCGCCTTCCGGGTTGCTTCGGGATTGTTGTAATAGCCCTTCATAATCTGGGGTCCCCGCAGGAGGACAACCCCCTGTTTCCCAGCGGGCAAGGGTTGACGAGTTTCTAGATCAACAATTTTGGTTTCCGTATCGACCAATGCTTCACCATCGGATCCGCGAATATTTCGCCAGGGTCGCCGCACATGGGTAATGGGTGCCGTTTCCGTCAAGCCATAGCCACCGAGGATATCAATGCCAACAATCTCAAAGAAGTCTTCTAGGTGATCGGCGATCGATCCCCCTCCACTGACCACAAATTTCAACTTCCCGCCTGTGCCTGCTCGAACTTTGGAATAGACCAGACGATCGCCCAGTTTGTGTAGGATCCATAGGACAGGAATTTGCAGCAAGGCGGTTAATTTTTCGCCCGCCGATGGGGTGAGATTATCCAAACTCAGATTTTGCAGAATCCGTTTAGCTTTGATGTAGCGATCGCTCTGGGTCAGGAAGAAATTCACTAGCTTTTGCTTATCCGCCGGTTGGGAGCGGAACTGCTTTTGGATGCCTTCGTAGATCGATTCCCAGAGTCGGGGCACACCCACCATGTAATGGGGATGGTGATCTTTCAAATCCTGCTTAACGTAGCGAATGTTGGTGTAGATCTGCGTGCAGCCCCGCGAAAAGATGAAGTACTCGAAGGTGCGCTCATAGCAATGCCAAATCGGCAGAATACTCATGACCCGTTCTCCAGGCATGGGTTGGGCAACCCCCGACGCTGCCACAACCTGATGCAGCAGATTACCATGGGTCAACATCACCCCTTTAGGCATCCCGGAGGTTCCGGAGGTATACATCAGGGTTGCCAGGGTATCGCGGGTTTGTTGAACAGGTTTGAGGGCAGCGATCGCGCCTTGGTTGAGGACTTGGCTGAAGGTCAGCACTTTGAAATCCGGATCTTCTGGTAAGGCTTCTTCCGAGAGCAGAATAATAAAGGCGAGGGCGCTGTCTTCCAATCCGGGACGCAGTTTTTTGTACGTGGCTAAATCTTCCACAATCAGCCCGATCGCGCCGCTATGACGCAGGATGTAGAGCAACTCCTCCGTATCGGCCTGGGAACTGCGCACCACATCCACAGCACCCGCCTGCATAATGCCTTGGTCAGCTACGGGCCAGCGGGGACAGTTATCTGAAAAGAGAGCTACTCGCGGCGGGATGGGATCCCGAGTAGGTTGGATGCCAAGGGCTTGCAATCCGGCTCCAAACTGCTGCATTTGCTGGTATAGCAACTGATAGGTCATCTGCACCATTGGCTTAGCATGGGGGTCGATCAGTGCAGTGATATTGGAAAATTTCTGACTGACGATCGCCCACATTTCTGGAATCGACTGGGCCTGCAAATAATCCTGCGATCGCGCTAAATTTTGACGTTCCTGCTCAGCTAATCCCCCACCCATGGGCTTTCCTCCTAACTCAACACGACACTCAAACACTCTAAACCACTCTAGGTGAGAACCATTATTGCCAAAAATTCCAGGCTTGGACATAAAGAATTCCAAGTCTGAAGGCTAGAAAAATGGCGGTTGGCGTTGAGTGAATGCTGGTTCCAGCCTATCGCCAGTGGTGCATGACTGGGGGATCGCACAGGACAGTAGCGCAAGTGGGTCGGAACCGCAAGGGGGTCGGGAGACCAGAAGCTATTTGATGGGTAGGATGGGCAGAATGGTTTTGAGAAACTTACGGAGCTTGAGCAAGCCCACGGTTTGGCGCACCTTGGGGGAAACTGTGGGGTCTACTTGATTGGCTTGGTCAATTTCTACCAGCAGTTCAGCATACTCCTGGGCTGTCAGGGGTTTACCGTCGATGGGAGATCGGGCATCCACGATAATTTCAGTGCGCAAAACTTCTTCCGGTAAATCGTTTTCTGGCAACTCGTCTGTAGCGTGCAATTCGATCGTGTTCGGTGGGACAGTCTGAGACGGACTGTTGGCTCGGGATGCAGGGGTTGAAAGGGAAAGGGGAGCGGCGATCGTGCGGGCAGGCCATAGGCTCGCAGACAGCACCGTCAATAGACTCAGGCGGACAAGGATTTGCCGAGATAAGGGGATCTGCCGCAGGGGTGGAGCGGACGGAACGGCCTGGGTCAAAGGCTGAAATCTAGCTATTGTCAACGGCGTGAACGTCTGCATCCCCATCTGTTTTCATCCAAGGTCGAGTAGGCTGGGCGTTTTCTTATTTCCATCCTACTGATCATTTGGGGTCTCAGCAGGGGAATATTGAAGGAGTTTGCGCAATCACAACGCCGTACCCATCAAGCCGTACCCATCAAGCCGCACCAGTTAGCTGCACCCATCCGTTATGAACCATTGAATAAGCACTAGCCCTATTGTGATCTTGATCAGTTAATCGCAGAGCTAAGATCACGCTAATTAAAGGTAGAGCATACTTCGCAAACGATTCCATTACATTCCAGAAAGTTCATAGGAGAGCGCAATGGAGATGCAATTCGAAGATGAACTGACTAAGAGCCAGCTAGAGAATCAAGGAATCTAAAAATCGACTTGATTTAATATCAATCGACCTTTCAAATCACCGTATCTTTTCAATGTGATTAAGATCACTTAGAAACATCAATTAAATCGATTTAAAACAAAAAAGAAATACCTTAAGGAGTATTTCTTGAAGCATATTTTTTGACGAAAGAATCAATAAAAATGCAAACAATAGACTTCAATTAACAGGAAGTCTAAAACTCTTTATCTCAAAAGAGATCGGGCAATTGATCTGCCTATTTCTAAGATACCCAAATTGAATCGATCGTCTATCACTGATCTCTAAATTGATTTGAGTGAATTCTGAGCAAATCCGAAAATCAAAAAAATCAACGACTTTCACTTCATTTCACAACTTTTTCACCTTTAAAGTTTTAACTAAGTTTAGAGCAGAGAAAGCGCTCGAAATCAAAAAACGAGATGAACCTTGTTTCTATCGGAGTCATGATTCAGCGAGCTTCTAGAACTGCTTTCAAGAGGCTTAAAGTTTCAGAACAAGCCGTCTTAACTGCAAAATAGAGCACTCTCAATTTTTAGCAGCTTAGCCCGATCGAACATTTTTGAAGTCACCAATCTCAGCCTTAATACAGAGGAGTCTACCATCATGTCTAAGTCTTTCATTCGCTCTATCGCTATTGCTTCTGGTTTAGTTCTGGGCGTGATTACAGGGGCTTCCGCTGCTTCCGCGGGCACTGCAACCGCCAACTTGGGAACCTCCGCTTCGGTTACCGCAAACTGCACCATCAGCACTGCCCCGATTGCTTTTGGCGCTTACGATCCCATCGTTGCCAACGCAACAGCTCCCCTTGACTCAACAGGAACAGTAACCGTCACCTGTACCAATGGAGCTCCTACCACAGTAACCTTGGGCCAAGGGGCAAATGCAGCGGCAGGCTCCAGCGATGCTGCCCCCCTTCGTCAAATGACTAATGGCACTAGCCAGATGGCTTACAGCCTGTATTCCGACAATGGCTACTCCACCGTATGGGGCAATACAGCAGGTACAGGTACCAGCCAAAATGGAACGGGGTCTGCACAGAATTTGACCGTTTACGGTCGTGTTGCGGCTGGTCAAAATCTTATGACCACTGGTAACTATGCTGACACGGTTGTTGCTACTGTCTCCTTCTAGTTCTATTAACTAGTTTCATCGACTAGCACAACTGATAGCAAGAATGTTGCATAAACAATTAACTTTGGGATTAATAAACCGAGTATTGTTTATGCAACTCTAATTAAATCCGTTGAAGCAGGGGACTTTCTCCCTGCTTATCTCACGTATGGGTGATTATGTTACGTCTACCATCTTCCTGGAAATCAACCGTTTTACTCACTTCACTGCTTTCGCTAGGGTTTCTTGGACAAGAGAAACCAGCGTTCGCAAGTAATTTTGGGGTTAGCCCGATTCAAATTTATCTAGCCCCAAAAGCCGATCGAGCCGCAGCTAGTACAATGCTCTCAATTCGGAACGAGAGTTCTAATCCATTACGGTTTCAAGTGAGTGCTTTTACCTGGTCACAAACCACGCAAAATCCCATTCAACTTGAGCCAACGGAAGATATTATTTTTTTCCCAAATATCCTAAGTTTAGCTCCGGGAGAAAGCCGCACGATTCGCCTCGGTGTAACCGCTTCTCCCACTGAGCAAGAAAAAACTTATCGCATTTTGGTGGAAGAATTACCACCATTGAAAACTGCGAAACCTGTGAATACCACTCCCCAAGTTCAAGTGCTCACCAAAATGAGCATCCCTATTTTTATTCAACCTACCCAATCTCAAATTAGTGGTGAAATTCAAGAAATCAGTGCAGAGAAGGGGCATGTAGCTTTTCAGGTCAAGAATACTGGAAATACTCACTTCACTGCCCAACAAGTCCGTGTTAAAGGATATGGCGCGGCATTGGATAAACCTGTGTTCGATCGCTCCACTGCGGGATGGTACATCTTAGCTAAGAGTGCGCGTAGCTTCGATTTAGAAGTCCCAAAGGCGGATTGTGCCAAAGTTCAATCTGTGACGATCGAAGTTCAATATGGTAAAAACCAAAGCTTTACCCAAAGCACAAAAACACCTAATGGCCTGTGCCCTGTGACTTCCCGCTAATTCACCTACGAGTCCATCCACAAACCTAAAAGGTACGCTGTTCCGATCCAACCTGTTTGCAAAAGTCGATTCTGTTCCCTCACTCAATATATTTCTTGTTATTTAACTCCTAGGAAGTACTCATGGAGTGGTCTCTTCGTTTTAGCCCCCGACTTGCAGCATCCGTTGCAATTACCACTGCAATCACCTCACTAATTACTGCTTCTCCAACGATCGTCCGTGCGGCTGAGCAAGGCACGGCTGCACAACATATTGCTAATCAACGTATTACTAATCAACATACTGCTAATCAAAAGGCTACTGAACAGCGGGCTATTTTTGATCTTGTTGTTAACTTAGTTAAAAAGCAAGAAATCGCCATTCGTCTACGATCGGGCGATGCATTGATTCGATTAACGGATCTGCAACAAGCGGGGATTCATAACTTACCAACATCCCAAGAAACGCGGAATGGTGAAGGCTACGTGTGGTTGAGTTCCCTTGCACCTGCTATTCGCTATGAACTGGATGAAAACACGACAACCCTCAAACTCACCGTTCCCCCAGCGCAATTAGACACCACAGTTGTCAATGTATCTAGCCGCAGTCGTCCTGCCAAATTGGTTTATAGCAAAGATACCAGTCTATTTATCAACTATGCAGTCAATACCCAAGACTTCCAACGCTTGAACTTATTCGGCGAAATGGGTTTGAGTTTTGGCAATCAGCTTTTCTACAGCAGTGTCAATCGGGGTCGCGAGGGCAAGCTGGTACGCGGCCAGACGAATTTAACGATCGACAATCCCGGCAATATGACCCGCTGGGTTGTGGGCGATCACTTCGCCAATACGGATGAATTAGGCGGATCAGCTTTTTTTGCGGGAATTAGTTACGGGCGGGAATTTAGCCTAGATCCCTATTTTTTACGATCGCCCACTCTGGGACTCTCCGGCGCGGCACTGACCCCGTCCACGGTAGATGTTTATGTCAACGACGCCTTAGTCAAGCGGGAACAACTCCCGCCGGGGCCGTTTCGGATTAAGGATTTGCCCGTGGTGGCAGGCAGTGGGGCGGCGCGGTTAGTCCTGCGGGATGCCTTTGGTCGGGAACAGCAAATCAATTATCCCTACTATTACTCCGCAGGCTTGCTGGCCCCTGGGCTATCGGAATTTAGCTACAACGTGGGATTTCGCCGCAATAATCTCAACACTGAAAGTTTTGACTATGGGTCACCTGTATTGCTAGCTCGCCATCGCTTCGGGATTACCAATTCCTTGACGGCTGGATTGCGGTTGGAAGCATCTTCGAGCTTGATGAGTGGGGGAGCCAACCTGGCGACTCGATTGCCCTTTGGGGAGGTGGGCTTGGCGATCGCGGCGAGCCATGCTGACGGTCGCTCTGGGAGTGCCGCTGCCCTGTCCTATACCTACTCTGGCAAGAAGTTCGGCTTCGGTTTTTCTGCCCGCGCCATGAGTCCGTTCTATGCGACGACGAGTTTGAATCCTACGGACGATCGGGCCACGTTAGACTTCAATGCCTTTACCAGTGTTTCTGTTAGTCGAAATATCAGCCTCTTTGGGCGCTATGCCTATGCCCATTGGCGGGATCAAGGCACCACAACCAATGTCACCCTAGGCAGTACCCTGCGGCTGAATTCGCAGATAAACCTGTCCCTCTCGGCCAGTCGAAACCAACGGCAAGGCAGCAATCCCAGTAACGAGCTCTATGTTGGACTGAATTACAGCTTGGGGGATGGCCGCACTGCCAGCCTTTCCCATCAACGTACTAGTGAGACGCAATCCACCACGGCTCAAATCCAGAAACCCATTGCCAGCTACACGGGATTGGGCTATCGCTTACAGGGTCAAACGGGTGATCTCAGTAATAGTTCTGGAGCGATGTTCCAATACTATGCGCCCTTTGGCCGCTATGAACTCACCCATGATCGTTTTAATGATCGACGTTCTACTAGCTTAAGTGCTTCTGGTAGCATTGTGGCGATCGGTGGCAAGGTTTTATTTTCTCAACCATTAATGGGAAGCTTTGCACTGATTGATGTTCCTGGAGTCCAAGGAATAGAGGGCTTGTTGAACAATCAAGTGATTGGAAAAACCGATCGTAAGGGCAGTTTGCTGATTCCAAATCTGTTGCCCTACTATGGGAATCGCTTGGGCATTACCACAGAGGATATACCGCCCAACTATGAAATTGGCGGGACGGAACAGGTGGTTGCACCGCCCTATCGAGGAGGAGCGATCGTACGGTTTGCGGTGGAAAAAGCCCAGGCGATTATCGGCAATCTGGAGATCGACAGGGCAGGTAAGTCGGAAATTCCCAGCTATGGCCAAATAACCGTTGAGGTGCAGGATCGTTCGATCGTGTCGCCGATCGGCAAACAGGGGGAATTTTATTTAGAGAATGTCCCCGCTGGCACCTATGGGGCAGAGGTGGAGTATGAGGGGGGCGTTTGTCAGTTTTCGATCACGGTGCCGCAGTCCAAGGAGTCGTTTATTAAGTTGGGTCAGGTGCGTTGTGCGATGGCAATCCAGGAGGCAAAACGTCCATGAAGTTGCAATGGCTAAACTGGAGTAGGGTGCGTTGGCTGTCCTATTGGGTAATGCTCAGCACAATGGGAATGGCAACGCCAAGTTTTGCGGTTCCCAGTTGCTCGATCGAATCGGTGGTGGGGGTGAATTTTGGAGCCTATGATGTGTTCAATAGTGCGCCTAATGATTCAACGGGAAGTATCACCTATCGCTGCACGGAAGTGGCTCCTGGGACGATCACGATCGACATCAGTCAAGGTAACAGTGGCAGTTTTGCCACCCGCCAGATGCGCCAAGGGTCAGATTCGTTAAATTACAATTTCTATCTCGATCCGACGCGAACGACGGTCTGGGGGGATGGTTCCAGTGGAACGTCGCAATATGGCCCGGTGGCTCCAGGGGAGAATGTGAGTACGTCGATTCCAGTCTATGGCAGAATTCCGGCGCAGCAAACCTCAGTTCCGGTGGGCAACTATAGCGATACGGTGTCGATTACGATTAATTTTTAGCGGAAGGTTTCTGAAAAATACGGGTGCTGAATGATACTTTGGGAATTTTAAGCTACGGATTGACAGCCACTGTGGTTTGTCCGTAGTGTGTTTCTCAGAGCGATCGCCATGGACATCCTTCTTTCAACGGGTCGGTATGAAGCATGGGGCGCTGGGTTCCAAAAATTTAGGCCACTACTCGGGATTGCGCTAACAACCCCAAGTAGCTATTCCCCCTCGCTGGATCAGCAGCAAGGAGGCTTGTTGAGAATTGTAACATTCGATCGAGCCACTCTTGTTTGTGATGTCAAACGGGGTGGCTCTAAATTTTTGGGCTTCTTAAGACTGCCCTCATCCCCGGCCCTTCTCCCACACGCGGGCGAAGGGAGCAAGTTTGCTGTGGGGAAGGGATTCACTACAAACAGGAGAAGCTCACAATATGGCAAAGGGTTTTAGCGATCGGAGCGATCGTGAAGTTCAACATGAAAAACAACGCTTACAGTTCCACTTAATCGGTCATCCAGAATTCATTCAAGACACGATTAATCAATTGCATGTCCATCGGATTGCAGACAGGATTCATTGGAGTCAGCCGATGAAGATTTTACATTCGGACGGGCAATACATCAGCATACTGAGTCGCGAACGCCAGCGTTAATGGTTTTACAACTGAGGTGCTCTACAGGTTTGTTCATCTGGCAAACTGTAGATACCTCTGCTAGATCGATCGAAGTTCTAGCAAAGGTGATCGACTCATTTTCCCAGGAACCCGTCCGCGAAAGCAGAAATGGTGGTCGTTGAGAGCGATCGAGTATTTTCTCCCTCATTTGTGTGATGCAAAGCTCGATCGGCTTTTCAGGCTGATTCGTGAGCAGTCATTGTCAGGCAAAAAATCTAGAAAAACTTCATGATTAGCCCAGCCTAACCGATCGTCGCACCTGACTGGCAATGCTAAACTAGTTTCAGCTCTCCCCTTACCTTGTCTTTAGCCTCGGAAAATCTGGAAGAGGGTATCGATGATAGCTTCTCCCAAGTCATCAGTGTGGCTCAACTGTCTGATGTGAGTCCGTGCAGCGTCCTAAGTTTGATGAGTACATGCTTCGCAGATTGAAGCCGCCGAGTGAGAAGTGAATAGTTGTACAGATTTAGAAATTTGGAGCTGACAGTCCATGCATCAAGTTAACCTTCAAGAAGCTGGAGCTCAACTTGCTAAACTCATCGAAGAAGTCGCTAGCGGTGAAGAAGTTGTGATTACACGTAGTGATGGATCAGCGTTCAAAATTGTCTCAATAAACTCAACAAAACCACGTCCTAAATTTGGCAGTGCCAAAGGTCTAATTAGCATGTCCGATGACTTCGACGATGCTCTAGAAGACTTTAAGGATTATGCTCCATGAAGCTTTTGCTGGATACCCACACGTTTCTATGGTTTATTGAGGGTAATCTCAATCTCAGCAACACTGCGAGAAACTTGATTGAGGATGAAGGAAATCAGCGATTTCTGAGCATTGCTAGTCTATGGGAGATGGCGATTAAGGTCAGTATGAATAAGCTGACCCTTCAGACACCGTTCACAAACTTGGTCACGCAGCACGTCTACAGTAACGCTATTGAAGTGCTTGAGATCCGCCCAGAACAATTGGATGTGCTAGCAAAAATGCCTTTTCACCACAAAGATCCGTTTGATCGGCTTATCATTGCTCAAAGCGTAGCGGAAAGCATGGCTGTGATATCGAAAGATAGTGAATTCGGAAGATACCCGATAACATTATTATGGTGATGGCTGCTACGGGCTAATCGGGGCGAGGAGGGAATTTAACCCTCCCCTTCCACACCATCCATCGTGCGGTTTCGCAATGGGCGGATCAGGTCGCCGCGCAAACAACACTGATGACTTAAGTGTAACCTTGGGCTTTCTTCCCAAGTTGCTTAATTGAAAGCAATCCCTGTTTCTTCAACCACTCATTCGTCATTCCCGTTTGCGTTGCTAAGGTCTTTGACAAGCGCCAATAGCCTTTACGACATATATCGGTGGCAAGGAGGTTCAATTATGAGGATTGTTGAATTACAAAATCAGCAATTCACCTTAGATGAGGTCATCACTTTAGCAAAAGGCGAAGCGATCGTATTACGAAATTCCGATGGCATTCTGTTTGCCCTTGCTCCGATCGATGATTTCGACGTTGAAGTAGAGTTGCTCAAGAAAAACCCTGAGTTCATGACTTTTCTAAAAGAACTCTCTCAAGAACAAGCAACCATTTCTCTCAAATCATTACGAGGAGAGCTAGGGCTGTAGAACGCTAAAACACCGCAATTGGCACAGACTAGCGTAGTGAGTTGATGTTGTAATCAAACTATTGACTGTCACTCAGCCATAACGTTACACCGCTTCAATCTTAGTTGAGAATGCGATCGTTCTGATTCCCACAGATCATTCCTGAAATACTCTACTGAAGAGCTTAGAGCAATTCTCAGAAGATTTTATGACCGCTAGAGAGCAACTACCCTTCAGCATTTACCCAGTGTTCTAAATGCAAATCCCGCTTCAACTATCCTCCCAGATTAGGCAGCTAACCTAGCCGCCTAACCCTAGATTGATTTAACCCAACAAATCCTTAACCCTGCTGGTTAATCGCGTGTAAGCCACATTCCTTCTTACCAGCATCTTCCCACCACCAGCGGCCTTCCCGCTCATGCTGGTTCGGCAGCACCGGACGAGTGCAAGGCTCACAACCAATACTGACAAACCCCCGCTCATGCAGCGGATTAAACGGCACATCATAGGTGCGGATATACATCCACACATCCGCCGAAGACCAATAGGACAACGGATTGAACTTAATCAACTGATTGTCCGGCGTCGAAAACCCATTATCCACCTGCACCACAGGCACCTTGCCCCGCGTCGCCGGATTCTGATCCTGCCGCTGCCCCGTAATCCACGCTTCCACCGTGCTCAGCTTGCGGCGCAGCGGCTCCACCTTGCGGATATCACAGCACTCCTTATGGCCATCCTCATAGAAGCTAAACAGCCCCTTCTCCTGGACAAACACCTCTAACTTCGCAGTGTCAGGACACATAATTTCGATCGTAATTCCGTAATGCTTCCGCACCCGATCGATAAACTGATAGGTCTCAGGATGCAGCCGCCCCGTATCCAGGCTAAAAACCTTGACATCCTTCTTAATCTTGTGGGCCATGTCAATCAGGACAACATCCTCCGCCCCACTGAAGGAAATGTAAATGTTGTCAAACAACCCAAGGGCGCGTTCCAGAATTTTTTGAGGACTTTGTTGGGATAGCTCCGCCTCAAGGCTGGCAATATCCAGCCCAGTTGCCTGTGCCATGGTGTGTTCTCCAGAAACGATCGTTCAATTAGCAGGATCCCATTCTACCAAGCAGAATTACCTACTAGCGCCATAGCCCATGAACTATTGAGTCCTACCAAAAGGTCAGTTCTACCCAAAAGTCAGTTCTACCGAAAAGCCTCGTACCATTTGTTGGAAAACACTTCAGTCGGGTCGTACTGGCGCTTGAGTTGAAAGAGGGTTGCCAGGTTGGGATACATTTGGTGGATTTGAGATCGCATGTAATAGCCTCGGTAAGCCAAATAAAACTTGGCATCGATCGTGTTGAGATAGTCCATTAGGCTTTGCGTGAAGCGGGTCATCTGCGCCAGACCAGATTCATCTTTGTTGATTTTGTAGTAGGACACAAAAGCATACATATCCGTTGTGGCATAGGAAACCAGAGCAGCGTCATCCTGCTTAACCTTGCGCACCGTGACATTCAGCAATTGCATTTTGTTCGCCTGCAACTGCCTTTTGTACTCCGTTAAAAAAGCATTCACCTGAGACGTCGGAATGAAATATTCTTGCAGTACATCCGTTGTATTCGGATCCTCCAGTTCCAGGGTGCGAAACGGGGCTGCCATCGCTGAGTTACGGGTAATGCGTTGGGGATCAAGCTGCGGGCCAACTTGCTTTTGCATGAACCAACGAAACTGTTTGCCCCAGTCACTGGTACGCGATGTCCGATAGACCAGTTTGCGTAGCCAGATGTTGTTTTCCCCCATCACATCATCCTGCAAGGTCGCATCCGTTGGAATTTTGTTGAAATAGTAGATCTGCGCTTCCTGCAAAAAATTGGACTGGTCAATTGCCATCTGGGCTTCAATCATCTCCAAGTCTGGCTGCTGAATCTGGGCTTCCATGAATGCAATCATGTCCTGGAGAGGTTTGTGGACAACTGTGTAATGATAGGTAGCATTTTCATCCGTATTTAAAGTGACTTCTGTGATCACCCCAAACAAGCCCATCCCACCGATCGCAGATCGAAACAGCTCAGAATTCTGGCTGCGACTGCAAACCACTTCCTGACCTGCTGCATTCAATAACTTAAAAGAAACGACACTCTCAATCAAAGAACCAAAGCGAGGATCTTTACCGTGGATATTGGACGACAGGGAACCCCCCACCGTAAAGATGTTGGAATCCTGCATGACCCGCACTGCGCGACCGTGTTGACCCAGTTCTCGCTGAATTTGCTTCCAGGTCGCACCACTCTGGACAGTAACGGTACGATCGCGATCGTTGTAACGTAGCCGATCAAAGTGCCGCATATCCAGATGTAGCGCGTTAGGAAAGGCAATTTGTCCTCCCATGGTATGGCGGGCACCCGACATCGAAATTTTTTGCCCCAGTCGTGTTGCTTCAGCAATCAGATCGCGAATTTCAGCCACGGATTTGGGTTGAAAAATTCCCGCAACGAGCGTTGCATCTAGCTTACTGGCGTCAAGAACCCAAGCAGGTTGTAATGGCTGTTTGTGGGTGGAAATAGGCTCTAGATCTGGGGCGATCGTCAACTTTGCTTCGATCGGAGGACGGTAATAGAGATCTCGAATCAGCCAGCGATTATTCTCTGGATCCCAAACACAGACTTTCAGAATCACCAACCCCGAAATAGCCGCAAGACAGACAATTAATCGCTTTTTCAGAGAGTTCTTGCGTTTCATGCATACTCCATTACAACTCTCGTTTGACCCCACAGCTAGCGTTTGGCCTTACGGCTGTAGCTTGGCCCTCTGGAGATCTATACAAATGTTGGATGGAGAATTCCCGAGATCGGCTCTGTCATCAGTCGATCGGATCTCGATGACCCATTACGGTTGAGCAATCCGCGATCGACCAATATTGTTGTTTTGGTTATTCTGGTTCGGGCGATTATTGGAATCCGGAGAACCTTGAGAACCCGGCATCTCTGAATTTTCAGGAGCCGGAACCGCCGCCTGGGACTGATTAAACGTTTTATAACTCAGCTTCGAAATTTGCTGAATCAACGTCTCCGCCCGATCGTCATCCCGAGGCCGCTTCACCAATACCGCCGCCACATAGCGATTCCCATTGGCCGTATCAATTAACCCCACATCCGCCAACAGTTCCCCGATCGTCCCCGTCTTGTGCGCGATCGACGCCCCCTCGCCCAATCCCTTCGGCAACAAACTATGGGCCTGACTCTTGCGCATGATATCCAAAATGCGATCGCGGGACTTCATCGACACCAGCTTGCCCTCATTCACCAACGCAAACAACGTCGCCATATCCTTCGGGCTCGTCGTATTCGTTCCCTTCACATCTGGCAACCAATTACGGATCTGCGTACTCGTCAGGCCCCAACTGGCAAACCGTTGGTTCAACGCCGCCGCGCCCCCGACCCGATTGATGATCAGATTCGTCGCTGTATTGTCACTAATCATCATCATGTCGGTCACGGTTTTAATCGCCGAAAACTTTGTGCCGACGGGCTGGAACTGCATTTCCCCCGCCTCATCCGCCACCAGTTCCTTCGTCATCGTCAGCATTTCATTCAGCGTCGCCCGCCCCGCATCCACTTCCTGGAAAAAGGCCACTAACACCGGAAACTTAATCGTACTGGCCGCCGCAAAGGTCTCCGATGCATTGATATCCACATAGGCTTGGGTATCCAAATCTGCCAACATCACCCCAGCGGTGAGTTTCTCATTTTGGGCTAAGACCGATTGAATTTGCGCCTTGAGCGTAGCCGCCTCTTGGCCTAAGGGCAAAGCAGGTGTTTCCTGGGTTTTTTCTGGCTGATTGGCCGTCTGCTCCCCAGAGTTAGCCCCGGCCATATGCGCTGTGGGATCCCAAACCGAGAACACCGTCCCCACAATTACCCCCAACCCCACACCCAGGATCAGCAACCGCACACCCACCAGTAAGGCTTTGCCCGATCGCGATCGCGGCGTAGGTAGCGGAATCGGATTCTCCGGCGGAGCAAACATCGAATTTCTGTCCACCCGCTGGCGATCGCCCCCCGATCTGCCCTCCGCCGAGCTCCGCCGCGAGCGACGACGACTGCGCAATTCTTCCAAAGTCGGGCGATTAGAGGTCGATCGGGATGATCCCGATGCCGGATTAGAGGAGGAGTGGTTGGAACCAGGGGGATTAGACACGGCTGCAAAGGTAGACACAATTTGATTAGATGGCTTAGCCCGCTTGGGAGAACGCAAGGGGACCACAGAACTTGGACGGTTAGATTTAGATTTGTCCATTCTGAGGGTGCGGGAACCCTCTGGGGACAGGGGGACAAGCGTTGGCTGATTCAGTTTGGGATCTCCCTTGGCGCTGGATTTTCCCTGGCTGGTGGGCCGTGTGGGAGCAGGTTGTGCGTGAGTCGGCTGTGGGCGGGTCGGCTGTGGGCGGGTCGAACGTTGCCCCGTTGCTGGGTTCTTTGTCCCTTTCAACTTTGCAGCAGCTTGGAGCCGAGCGAGCCAGTCCAAGGAGAATGATTTTGCTGAAGTCGCTGCAGTAGAGGATTTCGTCATTTCCCGAAGCTTCCGGCGGCCCAAAAGTTCCCGAGAATTACGATCGTCGGTCAGCCCAGCTTGTGGGGAAGGGGGAGAGTCTACCCGAGGAGTTCGAGTTGCAGAACGCTGCCGTTGAGGCTCTCGGGAGGAACGAGGTTGTTCGCGAGGTTTTTGGAACCCAGTCAGAAACGTAAACCGAAATAACCCACGCGATTTTTTCATACCCTTATCCGTACTAAACCGTCATGCCAGCGACTCAAACACCGACGGAGAACCCACATTATTCATCAACTCACGACTCCTGCAACCTGGAGTTCCAGGGATTTTACCTCAAACTCCTCCAGATCAGAGATAGATTCTTGCATAAGTTTGCGGTTCTTAGTTTTGAGTTTTAAATCAATTGAGATGAATCAGAGCCTACGGGGTCATCCTCCGTCCCTCGATCGGTTGATGGATCAGCCGTTGTATCCTCTCCTATTCGACAGGCTGATTGAGACTTGGTCGATCGCCCATGGCCCAACGCCCAATGAGCCTGCCGGAGGATCCCCCGCAGCATTGAAACTTCCGCAGTGGAAGGCTGCGATCGATTTAACAAACTCCGAAACTTTTGCATTCGGCTGAAGGCCGTTTGAGGGTAGAGATAGCCAATTTGCAGCAGTAACGCTTCCAAGCCTTGATAAAACGCCTCCAATGCCTGGAACGAAGCAGGCGGTTCCCCAGATGGCGGGATCCCCACAATTGGGTTAGGGGCGATCGCCGCCGCCCCGTTGCCTTGGGCTTGCAACACCTCATAGCAGACAATCCCAACCGCCTGGGCTAAATTGAGCGACGGATAGGCGGGATTGCTCGGAATCGTCACCAGACGCTGGGCATATTGCAGTTCCTCATTGCTCAAGCCGTGATCCTCCCGACCAAACACGATCGCAACGGGATAGTCTACCGGCTGATTTTCAGTGCCTGTGGCAGCCCGATCGAGGAGCCAAGGAATGACCGATCTCAACGGTTCCACCGATCGCGTTGTCTCCCGACCCACGGTGGCGATCGATCGGTAACAGCCTTGTAACGCCGCTGGCAAGCTGTCCACGATCCGCGCTGAGGCCAAAATTTCCTTTGCGTGAACCGCCATGTGTTGAGCTTCTATCCCCTGAGGATCACACTCTGGATTGACGATCCACAACTGTTGCAGCCCCATATTTTTCATCACCCGCGCGATCGACCCTACATTCCGTGCTCCCGCCGGTTCCACCAAAACAATCCGGATACAATCTAAAAGTGTCATGCTGCTTCTATCCCGGTTGTTTTCTACCTTGGCCTTTGCCCCTTTTGCCTCTTTTGCCCCTAGTTGCTTTGTCTATTTCGATTGATCCCCATGGCGAAACAGCGTAAGAAATCCGACTTTCCTAGCAAACCTTGTGCCGTCTGTGGCCTCCCCATGACCTGGCGCAAAAAGTGGGCAGACTGCTGGGATGAGGTGAAGTATTGCTCCGATCGCTGCCGCCGCCGTAAATCCCAAGCCACGGAAGCCTCTGAGTAATCTTGCACCTGCTCCATTTCCGTTCGAGTTTCTCACCAGAACGCGCCGCCTCAGCGTTGACCTATTCCGTCGGAGTCGCATCCTGACGCAGCCACTTCGGTCGCCAACCGGGCTTCACCACCTGTTTCGCACGGGCAATCGCTAGACAATCGTTGGGCAGATCTTCCACAATTGTGGAACCCGCAGCCGTTGTAACATCCGAACCGATCGTCAAAGGAGCCACAAGGGAACTGTTAGAACCAATCCGGGTACGATCGCCAATCACTGTGCGGTGCTTGAATTTGCCGTCGTAGTTCACCGTAATCGTCCCCGCACCTACATTCACCTGCTGGCCCAGGGTGGCGTCTCCAATGTAGGACAGGTGGGAAACATTGGTACGATCGCCAATTTGGGAATTCTTCACTTCCACAAAGTTACCAATTCGGCAGCCTGCACCCACCGTAGCCTGAGCCCTTAGATGGGCATAGGGGCCAACGGAAGTCCCTGCGGCAACCGTGCTATCTGTAACAACGGAATAGAGAATCGTCGTGTTTTCGCCGATCGTGCTGTTTTCGATGAGACTCCCTGGCCCAATCCGACAGCCTGCACCAATGGTTGTGTTGCCCCGCAGATGGGTTTGCGGTTCGATCACCACATTCGGTTGCAGGTTCACTGTGTCGTCGATCGTCACACTAGTGGGATCCACAATCGTCACCCCTCGGATGAGCCAGTCGGTTTTGACGCGGGTTTGCAAAATCTGATAGGCATCGGCCAACTGACGGCGATCGTTAATGCCCCAAATCTCCTGATAATCCGGCACATCCATCACCATCACGGGTTTAAGGAAATTCACCGCATCGGTCAGGTAATACTCGTTTTGATCATTCTCCGGCGTCAGATTCGGCAACACCGCCGCCAAGTCTGGCCAACGGAAGCAATAAATCCCCGCATTCACCCGACTATTTTGTCGCTGCTGCGGTGTGCAGTCCCGATCTTCAATAATCGCCGTCAGATAGCCTGCCTCATCACAAAAGACCCGGCCATAGCCCTTGGGATTGGGCAATTGTGCTGTCAGAATCGTCGCCGCATTTTGGTTTTCCCGATGGGTTTTCAGCAGGTTTTCCAGCGTTTCGGGTCGCAGCAGAGGCACATCCCCATTCAGAACCAACAAATCCCCTTGGAAATCTGTGAGATAAGGCAACAGTTGCTGCACTGCATGGCCGGTTCCCAGTTGCTCCGTCTGTTCCACAAACTCCACCGATCGATGGCTGAGGGCCTCTCGGACTAACTCACTACGGTATCCTACGATTGCAATTTGGCGTTCTGGATGCAACGTAGACCCCGTATCCAGCACCCGCTCTACTAAAGACCGATTTCCCAACGAATGCAGCACCTTGGGCAAATCCGACTTCATTCTTGTCCCTTTGCCTGCTGCCAAAATTGCGATCGCGACCATGAACTCTACTCCGCCAAATTCCATAAGGGAGTTTGACATAATCTCCATGCAAATCAAAGATGATGCGCGGAGATTCTTTGAGTCACCCCAAAGACTTCCTGCTGCAGCACCAACCAACTAACCTGAGTAACCTGAGCCCCCGTCACCTCGACTCCACAGGCAGTTGCAATTCCCTATTGCCCACGGGTACCAATCCCTTGCGCGGCAACAGATCTCTCGGTTTGGTTAAACCACAGTCAGGACATTACGCACTCCTACGCGCCAGTCTTTTCTCACCTCAATCCCGCAAAGTGGGCATTCCTGAGTGGGCATTCCTGAGACGTAACCCGTACATTCACCTTCCCGTAATCCACCTAGAGGAGCAAGGGGCACCCAAGGAAGGGCAGAAGGCAGGAAATTGCTAGACTTTACTTTATCCATCCCAACGGGACTGTCTCCCTAAGAGACGCTACGGTGGAAAGCCGACCGTTTGACGTATCGCCCCATCCAGTTATCCCGCGCAGGCTTCTGCATTTCTGTGGTGTGGATAAATTCAGAAAATAACTTGACCAAATCGGGATTGCGCCATCCCTTGGCTGTTTCTTCCTGGAGAATGCCGAGAGCCTCTTCAGGAGCGAACGCATGTTTGTAGGGACGTTCACTGGTCAGAGCATCGTAGATATCAATGATCTGGAAAACCTGAGCCAAAAAGGGGATTTCCCCACCCTTGAGGCGATCGGGATAGCCAGAACCATCCCAGCGTTCATGGTGGTGTCGAATAATTGGGATAACGCCTCGCATTGTCCGTAGTGGTTGGCAGATGCGCTCTCCAATCAGCACATGCTGCTTCATAATTTCCACTTCCTCCGGGGTAAACTTGCCCGGTTTCAGTAAGATCGCGTCAGGAATGCCCACTTTGCCAATGTCGTGGAGGTAACCGCCCCACATCAGATCGCGAATCTCCGATCGCGACATCTTCAGGAACTCTCCAAAGGCATTGCCCCGTTGCACCAGACGCTCACAATGATCCCCTGTATTTGGATCGCGACTTTCTACGGTTCGAGCGATGGAAAACAGCACCTTCTCGGCATGATCTAAATCTTGATTCAGCCGCCGCTGCCGTACTAGAGAACGAACACGCGCTGATAGCTCCAACTGATCGAAGGGCTTGGTGATAAAGTCATCGCCTCCAGCTTCGATGCCCCGCAGTCGAGCCCGTCGATCGTCTAAAGCGGTAACAAAGACGATCGGAATCAGCCGGGTATGTTCGTCCGCTTTCAGCCGTCGGCACACTTCATAGCCATCCATTCCAGGCATCATCACATCCAGCAGGATGAGATCGGGATCTTCTTCTAAAACTTTGTTGATGGCCGCAGGGCCACTCTCCGCCTGCAATAGATCGTATCCCTCTACGGCTAATAGGGAAACAGCAGCCATCCGGCTTGATGGATGATCATCGACAACAAGGACTTTGGGACGTTCCAGATCCAGGCTATTCACGGCAAGCAAAAAACCTATAAAACCGATTTAGACAACACAATCTTCAGACTTCTTAGCAACTTATAAGACGTTCCTAGTCAGGCATTCTTGATTATGAACTGGACAATTATGAACTAGATAATCGCAGGGACAGTCGAATCCACTCCATTGGCCACACTGTCCAGACTTAAGATTGAAATGAGTTAGCTTTTTAAGATCCTCCAGTGACTCAGTACATGAGGAACGAGAACTTTCATTATCAGGCAGTTTATCGTTCGAATAGGGAAAAACTTGGGAATAGTCTACAATTCACTGCCAAAATTCAACGCAGGAACTGATCTTTGACCTCATTCCCAGTATTCCGTAGGCCATGGATTAGGGCCGTAACAAAGCCACAACATCAATAAAACAGCATGACTTAAAGAACTTTTCTTAGTATGGGCAAAGCCACGTTGTAATCAATCAGGTTTTTTACGGATCTGTAGAGGCTGACTCCTCGATCGCAGAAGAATCAAGAGTTTATCGCTATGGAGCGGTTACTCCAGATCTTCACTAACGGGGAATCGATCGATCAACTGTTTAGCCCGCAGGGCATTTGCCACCAAAGAAGAAGAAGCATGGGGCACATGGGGAATTTGGGACAGCAGATCCAAGGTACGGCGCAGCATCCTGACAACATCCCCTTCATCCAAACTCGTATTGGCACACAGGTCTGACCACTCCGCCCCTAGAGCCCATTGCTCGATCAAGGCTACCAAATCATCCTCCAGCCAGACCGGCAGCATGATGCCATGGCGACGCTGTTGTTGGAACAGTTGCCGTCGGGTACTGCGCAACGCACCCAGGGCCTCTGCCACAGCCTCTGAGAGGCCATAGCGCACCCAACTATCGGGGCGAGACACATCGGTCACCAAACCCGCGCATACAGTGGCTAAATGGTGGGGATCCAGATCATTGAGTTCCCCAGACATCACCGCCAGTCCAAGCCACAATTCATTTTCCCCACGAATGGCAGCGGTCGCTTGGCCCAACACCGTCGGCGTGACACCTTCTAATGCCCCAAAGTGTTGCAAAATACTAATCAAACTTAAAAATTCTTCCCAGTGGCGTTGCACATGGCGACCCATTTTTTCCCGCCGATCGCGCAGTTCCTCTTCCAACGATTCAATGCGCTGTTGAAACTTAAGCACCTTAGCGCGATCGCCCCACTCATGCACAGGATGTTCATCCCTTTGGGTTTGCACCGCCTGCATCCGCTGTAACTGGGCATAGACCTCTGGCGGCAGAATCTCTTCATCCTCTGGTTCAACAATCTGCGACGCAATCTTGGCTGTGATTTCATCCCCCTTACGCATCTGGCCTAACTTCGGAGGCGGATCAGGAGGAGCCAAGCGATCGACAGCTTCAATGCGCGGTAAATCCGTCCGTAGGGTAACCACATCCGCCAAGCTGACCACGGCCCAACGATTGGTTTCCGTTAAGCACAGCAGATAGGGAAATTGCCCCGAGCCTTGAATTTTACTGACCAGCACGGCCCCCATGGGAGCCCCAATTTTGAGATGTTCTCCCTTTAACGTCAGAATCGACCCTGACAAGGCATAGGCCAAAGTCATGGACAGTTCTTCAGCCCGATCGCGAGCCGCCTGTTGCTGTAAGGTTTTCAGCAAACGCCGCTCTTCCCGCAGCCGTTCTTGCAACTTTTCATACTGGTTCAACAGTTTCCAATCCACGGAAGCTACTGTTTCCCGCAGCAATTCCAAATCCGCTTCGAGGCGATCGATTTCCGACTGTTGGGGACGCAGAACTAACGTTGCCAGATACTGGGCAAAACTGCGCTCCACCAATTCCTTAGCCTGCTCTAAGCTATGGGTTTGCAGCAAATTTAGCACCATCCCATAGGTCGGCGTGAACTGGCTGACGAGGGGATCGGCCCCACTAGTTGCCAAATAGGCTGCTTCCCGCGCCCCTTCGTAGGGAGATTGCACGGTGACCACATAGCCCTTTTCATCCATGCCTCGGCGACCTGCCCGACCCGCCATTTGTAAAAATTCCGAGGCATTCAGAAGCCGATGGCCCGCATCCGTGCGCTTGGACAGGCTAGAGATCACCGTCGTTCGAGCAGGCATATTAATCCCCGCCGCTAGGGTTTCCGTGGCAAAGACAACTTTGATCAGACCCTGCTGAAACAGTTCTTCAACCAGCACCTTCCAAGCGGGTAAGATGCCAGCATGGTGAGCCGCAATGCCCCGTAGCAGGGGGGCAACCTGTTTCTCACGAACTGCTTCTGGCGCGCGGGCTATCAATTCATCCAAGTGAGCTTTGATGCGGGCCGACTCCTCGGGGGTCACCAGGGTTAGATCACCGAGTTCCTCCACTGCCCGATCGCAGCCTTTGCGACTGAAGATAAAGTAGATCGCTGGCAGCATGTCGTAGTGGCGAAGCTTGCCGATCGTAAAGGCTAAAGCAGGTGGTTCCGCTCGTTTGGCCCCCCGTTGGTTGGCCCCTCGAGGACGCTGCCGTCCTCCCTTGGGTCTCAGGCGAGGATTGAGCCGCTTCCCGGTGTCATCCAGCAGTGGAAACACACCATTGGGGTTGGCAAAGAAGAATTGCAACGGAACCGGACGAAAGTCAGAGTATATCCGACGAGTGGTTCCGTGGATTTGGTTGATCCAGTCAGTGAGTTGTTCACTATTGGCCACGGTTGCGGAAAGGGCCACGATCTGAATTGCTGCTGGACAGTAAATAATTGATTCTTCCCAGACGGTGCCCCGCTGACTATCATTCATATAGTGGCACTCATCTAGCACCACCGCTTCTACGCCTATTAGAGAAACTCCCACTTCACCGATCGGGGTACCATAGAGCATGTTGCGAAAAATCTCCGTCGTCATAACGACGATCGGCGCATCCCGGTTGATTGAAATATCCCCTGTGAGCAAGCCCACCTGATCCTGGCCAAATTCTTCACGAAAGTCTCGAAACTTCTGGTTCGACAGGGCTTTGAGGGGGGTGGTATAAAAAACTCGACGGTTCCGCGCCAAGGCTCTGTAGATAGCATATTCCCCAATCAGTGTCTTCCCTGACCCCGTGGGGGCACAAACCACAACGGACTCCCCCGCATCTAGTGCCCGAATTGCCTCTTGTTGAAACCCGTCTAAGGCAAAAGGAAATACTTTCTCAGGGTCGATACCAAAATGTTGCAAAGAAGTAGACACGTAGAGCCAGGGGGTAATGGAAAATTTGCTTCTCTAGTCTAAGGCGGAATTTGGGTGCTCGGTACATCCTCCCTGGTTATTGATGTTGAAATCTCCAATTCTCTTCAGCCGCTCTACTTGTCTAAATCCGATCTCGTGATCCATTAAGACCAGAGTAGATTAGTCTATACTTTGTATTTTCTGTTCCTGGATCATGACCGTAGACTCTAACGCCGAAAGCCTTTGGGCGCAGGTTCTCGAACATCTGCGGTTCAAGATGAATCCCACCACATTTGATACCTGGGTGGGAAAGACGGTTGCAGAAAGTTTTGAGAACGACTGCCTAACCATTCAAACTCGCCATCCCTTTGCCCGTCGTTGGCTGATGCGCTACTACATGGCGACTATTTTGCAGGTGGTTCAGGAAGTAGCAGGTCGCCCGATCGATGTGCAATTTACCAGTCCGGCAGGCTCAGAGGAGTTAATGGGTGGCGGAACGGAGTCAGCCAGTCCTACCCCAACGCTCTCAGACTTAGTTCCTAGCATTGCTTCTGCTGCCGATTCCTTTCAAGTGCTGAGATCGACGAATTCCCGCCGATCGGATCTCAATCCTAAATATATCTTTTCCCGGCTTGTAGTAGGCCCTAGCAATCAAATGGCCCACGCGGCTTCTTTGGCAGTTGCGGAGTCCCCTGGACGGGAATTTAATCCACTCTTCCTCTGTGGGGGGGTGGGATTGGGCAAAACCCATTTAATGCAGGCGATCGGGCATTATCGGCTGGAAATTGATCCCTTAGCCCGGATACATTACGTGTCCACTGAACGTTTTACCAATGATTTGATTGCAGCCATTCGTAAGGATAATATGCAAGCCTTTCGGGAGCAGTACCGGGAGGTAGATGTCTTACTGGTGGATGATATTCAATTCATTGAAGGGAAGGAGTATACCCAGGAGGAATTTTTCCACACGTTCAATTCCCTCCACGAAGCGGGTAAGCAGGTGGTACTGGCCTCCGATCGGCCCCCTAACCAAATTCCCCGATTGCAAGAGCGTTTATGTTCTCGGTTTTCCATGGGGTTGATTGCAGATATTCAACCACCGGATTTTGAAACACGAATGGCGATTTTGCAAAAGAAGGCAGAGTACGAGGATTTGCGCTTGCCCCGTAGCGTAATTGAGTATATCGCTTCGACCTATACGTCCAATATTCGGGAGCTAGAGGGGGCACTAACTCGGGCGGTCGCCTATATTACGATTTCGGGGGTCTCCATGACGGTGGAGAATATTACCCCGGTTCTGAATCCGCCTGTACAGAATGTCCCAGCTTCCGCTGAAGTTGTGATCACAACGGTTTCTGAGCATTTCAAGGTACCGATCGAGGATCTAAAGGGAAATTCCCGCCGTCGGGAAATTAGCGCAGCGCGGCAAGTTGGTATGTATTTGATGCGGCAACATACAGATTTGAGTTTGCCAAAGATTGGTGACGAGTTTGGCGGTAAGGATCACACAACGGTGCTTTACAGTTGCGAGAAAATTGAAAATCTTAAAGGATCCGATCGGGATTTGGCGCAGACGTTACGTCAACTGAGCGATCGGATTAATCTGGCTAGCCAAAGTCGTAAATAGGACTGTGGTGAACACAAGGAAATTGAACATAATTTTTCGTTATCTTATTTGCAGTATCAATAGGGATTGCTGATTTTTGTGCGATCGTTAGAGCCGGACTGTGGAAAACGGCAAAGCTTCTGTGGAAAACCCTGTGGAAACTCTGTGAAAACATCTGTGAAGGATTGAAAAGTGGTCGATTTGTGGTTGAGGGAGAATCCGGAAAAGCTTTAATTCTTAGCAATTTACTCTCAAATCCTCCTGTTTTTAATCAGGCACGATCGAGAATCTGAGTTTTCCACACCCACTTTGCAAGGACACGTTTTAAAGTAAAGTCTTTCTGAGTTGATTTAGAATCTAAAGCCGAGTTGATTTTGACTGGTCAATTTTAAGCGGGTGGGTTCCAAGCATCCTAAAGCATGGTTTTTAGTGCGATGTTCTGGATCAGTGATGTTCTAGAACCCCTGCTGCTGAATCTTTCTATTTTTAACTTCTTGCAACCTGTCATCCAAACTACTGCCATGAAACTGGTTTGTCCCCAAAGTGAACTGAGTACCCATCTATCGCTGGTGAGCCGAGCGGTGGCTTCCCGTCCTAGTCATCCAGTGTTGGCCAATGTTCTGTTGAGTGCTGATGAAGAAAAGCAGTTGGTTAGTCTCTCGGCCTTTGATCTCAGCCTAGGGATTCAAACGAGTTTTCCGGCGCAGGTAGAAGTGGGTGGCAAATTAACGTTGCCTGCCAAGTTATTAGGAGATATTGTGTCGCGGTTGCCAAATGGCGAGATCGTTTTGGATGATGCGTCGGAGGATCCGGATGCCGGGATTCTGACAACCTTGACCTATGCGTCGGGGAAATACCAAATGCGCGGGATGGCGGCGGATGACTTTCCGGAGCTGCCGATCGTGGAGGATGGGGAAGTGGCGCAGTTGTCTGCAGAAGCGTTAATTGAGGGCTTACGCAGTTCTCTGTTCGCGGCTAGCAGTGATGAAACGAAACAGGTGTTGACGGGCGTGCACCTGAGTTTGCATGCTGAAGGTTTGGAATTTGCGTCTACGGATGGTCACCGTTTGGCAGTGGTGCAAACGATGAATCAGCAGGACAGTGGTGACGATGTTCCAAAAATTGATGTGACAATTCCGGCGAAGGCGCTGCAAGAGTTGATCAAAATGTTGGAGCGGGGCAGCAGTGCAACCGTGGCGGTGAAGTTTGATCAAGGTCAAGTGGTGTTTGAATGGGCTGATCAGCGTCTCACAAGTCGATTATTGGAAGCGCAATATCCCAATTATCGCCAGTTAATTCCTCGATCGTTTAGTCATCAGATGACGATCGATCGTCGATCGTTATTAGGCGGCCTAGAGAGGATTTCAGTGATTGCAGATCAGCGTAATAACATTGTCAAATTGAATATTGATAGCCATCAACAATCCGTCATGCTTTCTGTTGATGCTCAGGATGTGGGTAGTGGTCGCGAAACTATTGCAGCCCAAGTGACGGGTGAAGATTTGGAAGTAGCGTTTAATGTGAAATACTTGATTGACGGACTCAAGGTATTGAACACGACGGAAGTTCAAATGCAGTTGAATACGTCCACTAGTCCTGTGATTTTGTCGCCCTTAGGGAATCTCAAGATGACTTATTTAGTCATGCCTGTGCAGGTGAGAGGTTAGGGGGCGATCGGTGCTCTGGAAGTTGGCTGCTCCAGATGTGTAAAGCGTAGTAATACAGCCTTGAGATCTCACTGTAGAAAGTTTGCTTCTCTGATGGATGCCCCGCAAGGGGCTTTTTTTCATGGAATGAGAGTTATGGCAAAAGTGGATTAGGGAACAGCGTATAAATAAACTCCCAATTGGGTAGGGGTAGGAGAGTAAAAGGGTAGGAGGGTAGGGGAATGAAGAGGGAATATTATTTCTTTGCAAATCCCTTAGGTCAATAGCCCGATCTCGCCCCATCATGCTGACGTATTGCTAATCCGAACCCGGCACAGGTATTGGCGAACTCCAACGAATTCGATCACTAAAGCGCAAACCATGCAACTGATTAATCGCCGACGGCACTTCCTCACGGATCTCAAACAAATAAAAGCGAAAGGACTTGCAATCCGCTCACCCACGCGAAATGATCAACTATTACAACATGCATCTCTACAAGCCATAGAGTGTCTTAAACCAACCGACAAAATCCTGGGCTTGAGGGTGTTGAGGATTCAGAATTCGTCTTTGCAGTGCAGTATGTAACTGCTGACCTGGCTCATCTTGCCATGCCAGCCAAGTATGAATATTCGCCTTATCCTGCTGAAGTATTTTAAAAGGAGCGCCCTGGATTTTAGCTTCTGTAACCGCAGATTGGGCATACTGCCAAACTGGATCAGTAGACTCTACACAATTTGACAAAAAAGTTTCTATCATACCGCGCAATTGATTATCCGGCATCATCCATACGCCAAATTGGATACCTGTCTGCGTTGTATGGATTAATCCTTGGGATGGAAGTGTTTTTGGCATATCTACAATACTTTTCGCGCAGGCCACCTGTAAACTTTGCCATCGCGCAGCAGGATTTTCATCCGCATCTACCACAATCCCCATCGCCCGAAGCCCGCTTGCCTGAAGCCTAGTAGCAATCCGCCTTGCATCAATTAATTTATCGTATCCCCCGACCTCTTGAATATGAATAGGTGGATTCTGAGATGGCCAAGGAATTTGATTCGCTTCCGCAAGTTCAGCAATCACAAAAACATCTTGCTTCCCTTCAACAAACAGTATTTTTGGATGTTGATCAGCCATTGTCTAACGAACCTCAATTCCTTCTTCCACCGCGATCGCCATTTGCTGAGAATCAAATGTTACTGAAGATGATTTCGCTTTTTCAATGCGGTGAATCATGATTTCATTCTCTCCAGCCATTTCCGATTCCGCCATTTCCGCCAGACTCTCCCAGCAATCTCGGCTGTGGGTTGTCGCAAACACTTGCACATTAAGTTTTTGTGCCGTTTTCCAGATCATCTTCCACATATCAACCATAGCTGTGAAATGCAGCCCTGTATCAATCTCATCAACCAGCAAAACCCCTCCTTGAGCATTCGCCATCCCCAACGCTAACCGAAGGATACGGCTCATCCCATCACCCATACTGCCCAAGGGAATGGGTTGTTCTTGACCAGCAAGCTTGACTTCAAATCGATTGTGCGTTGGTTTACCCGCAATGCGTTCACATTGGGGTTCGATCGTGCGGAGTGCTTGGTAAACCAGATTCTCCTGGGGGGTCAGTTGAATATCTTCAAAAAGCTTGAATAACTCCTCAATCACGATCGGAGCCACAGGAATGAAATAAACCTGAGGAGATTGCAATTTTTTTTCTTTTCGAGAACGCTGTGCTGAAGGCATGGGCCATCCTCCAGATGGGGAGAGATTTAAAGAACGGTGTTGAAGTTCTGGAGAATCTTGCTCTTGATGCTGTAAGACCCATTCAATATCTAACTCTAGATCACCTAATAATTCACTAAAGCCTTGTGGTGTGAAGGTTTCACGCACCGCTAAAGTTAACTGCTCTTGAAAAGAATCATGCTGGCCACGAATGCTTAATCGCCCTAAATCGTGGTCTCTAAATAAATGACAGAGATCTAATTCTGTTTGAGCTTTCGAGTTGATAAAAAATTCACCACGGGCGATCATGATTCGTCCTAGCGGTTCTAGATCCCAACGAGATAGCAATAAAATTAGAGCCTCTAAAACGGAAGTCTTACCACTGTTATTTTCGCCAACCAGCAAATTAACTCGGCCAAGCTGCTTTAGCTCGAAGGAGTCAAACCTCCGGAAATTCTCGATTTTCAGCGACTTGAGCATTGGCTCGCGACCTAAATAACACCTTCGTTAATAGCACCTTACGTTTTGGTGAGTTTGCCAACAACATCTTGATTGTAGCAATGCCCATATAAAAAACACGATCGAAGTTTCTCAACAACCTCGATCGTGCTTTCTGATTTAGTCTAAAACGTTAAACAACGCTTTCAGACTCGTGATGGGTTCAATTAGTAATCGAAGTCACCCATGCCGCCCGCGCCGCCAGCGGGAGCCGCTTCCTTCGGTTCAGGCTTGTCCACCACAATGCACTCGGTGGTCAATACCATTGCCGCGATCGAAGCAGCATTTTGCAACGCGCAACGGGTCACCTTAGCCGGGTCAACAATCCCTGCGCTAATCATGTCCACATACTCATTGGTTGCAGCATTGTAACCGCTGTTGAAGGGCATTTCCTTCACACGCTCTGCTACCACAGCACCATTTTGACCTGCGTTTTCAGCAATCCGCTTCAGAGGAGCCGTCAACGCACGGGAAACAATCATCGCCCCGGTCAACTCTTCCGCTTGCAGGTTGCCAGAAGCCCAAGCTTCCAACTCAGGAGCCAAGTGCGCCAAAGTGGTACCACCACCCGGAACAATCCCTTCTTCCACCGCAGCCTTAGTTGCGTTGATGGCATCTTCCAGACGCAGCTTACGATCCTTCATTTCGGTTTCGGTTGCCGCACCGACCTTAACCACTGCAACGCCACCCGCCAACTTAGCCAGACGCTCTTGCAGCTTTTCCTTGTCGTAGGAAGACTCAGTTTCTTCCATTTGACGACGGATTTGCTCAACCCGAGCCTTGACTTGTGCTTCGTTGCCTTCAGCGACGATCGTCGTGGTGTCCTTGGTGATCGTGATGCGACGGGCTTTACCCAGCATGTCCAGCTTGGCAGCATCGATCTTCAGACCTGCATCTTCGGTGATCAGCGTACCGCCGGTCAGCACTGCGATATCTTCCAGCATTGCCTTCCGACGATCGCCAAAGCCAGGAGCCTTGACTGCAGCCACATTCAGGACGCCGCGCAGACGGTTCACCACCAGGGTTGCCAGGGCTTCCTTCTCGATGTCTTCAGCGATGATGACCAGAGGACGACCGGCCCGAGCCACTTGCTCCAGCACAGGCACCAAGTCTTGCACCAGGGCAATCTTCTTGTCGGTGATCAGGATGAAAGGCTCTTCCATCACAGCTTCCATCCGCTCGGTGTCGGTGGCGAAGTAGGGAGAAATGTAGCCCTTCTCGAAGCGCATCCCTTCGGTGACTTCCAATTCGGTGGTCATGGACTTCCCTTCTTCCAAGGAAATCACACCTTCTTTACCCACCTTGTCCATGGCGCTCGCAATCATGGCACCCACTTCTTCGTCGTTACCGGCGGAGATGGAACCCACTTGCGCGATCGCCTTGGAATCTTCCACAGGACGAGACTGTTCCTTAATCTTGTCCACCAAGAAATTGGTAGCCTTGTCGATTCCTTTCTTCAGCAGGATCGCATTGGCACCCGCAGCCACGTTGCGCAGACCTTCTTTGACGATCGCGTGGGCCAACACCGTTGCAGTGGTGGTACCATCTCCAGCGGCATCGTTGGTCTTGGAAGCCGCTTGACGGATCAGGGAAACCCCGGTGTTTTCAACGTGATCTTCCAGTTCAATTTCCTTGGCGATCGTCACACCATCATTGATGATTTGGGGTGCGCCGAACTTCTTCTCCAGTACCACGTTGCGACCTTTAGGCCCGAGGGTCACTGCAACGGCTTCTGCCAGGATATCCATGCCTTTTTCGAGGGCACGACGGGCATTTTCGTTATAAATAATGCGCTTAGCCATGGTTTAAGTCTTGTCTACTTCTGAGAGGTCAATAGAAGGAAATGAAAAATTGAAATTTAGGACTTGAGAATTGGGAATTGAGAACTAGAAACGATCATTCTCTTTCCCGCCTTCTCCAGTTCCGACTTACTGCACAACGGCCAGGATGTCACGCTCAGTCAGCAGAACGTAGTCGTCGCCACCCAGCTTGATGTCGGTGCCAGCGTACTTGGAGTACAGGACTTTGTCGCCCACTTTGACTTCCAGTTCTTGGCGAGAACCGTCATCATTGCGCTTACCAGGGCCAACTTGCACGACTTCACCGACTTGAGGCTTTTCCTTAGCGTTGTCGGGCAGGATGATGCCGCCAGCAGTTTTTTCTTCTGCTTCCGACACTTTCACAAATACGCGATCGCCTAAGGGTTGAACAGTAGACACGCTCAAAGATACGGCTGCCATACAAAGTCTCCAAACTCTCTATAATCTTGTGCAAACAATAACGTTCACAGATTGCCGTGACAGGCTCAAGTTCCACCTCGCCCAGACGAGTATTCGGTTCAACTGCGTCTGCTCAAGAAGGTCAACTCCTGCGGGTTGCAACTGTGGACGATGACTGAACATTGGGGCTTGGATTCAGTCCCCGACTACCCAGTCTATCGGAGTTTGGACTCAAAATTAGCACTCCCAACTCCTGAGTGCTAATTTAACGAAGCTTGATGTTCGATGCAACTGCGTAGACTGTACGGCTTCCCGAACTGAGCGATCGACCCGCTACTTTAGGCACTTGCTTGCTTTTCAGGTTCGCGGTTGGTTCATTAAAATTGTGGAATTTACGGCTTAAATGGGTCTTAACTCAAGTTTTCTATTTCTTTAGAAGTAGGTTTATGTAGTTTCCGTAAAGATACGTCCCTCCCTAGGACATATACCGAGCTGCCTGTGATATTAATGACGTATGGCTTCTATGAGGTTTCACTCAACTCCGTTGATTCCCTTAGGGGGGTTGAGCGAAGTGAGGAGACTTCTTAGCAGACAACTGAGTGTAGCAAAGGCGTAGGGTGAGTAACTGCTTACCCTATTTTTTTTGTCCTACCATTTTTTCTTGGTCGCGGTAATCTCGGCTATATCGGTGATTTCCAGTGACTTTAGTGATGGTGTCATCTCAGAAATCTCGGAAATCTTGGGAATCTCGGTGGGCTCTCTCCCTACACATCGATCGAGATTGTTCCATCGCTCTGCTTTTCTATTTCTACAAAAAATATGGTTTATGAAGACAGGTTGGGCATAATCCCTGTAGGAGATTTAGCTTCTATAAAGTCTGCGTGTAAGTACTGACAGTGATGTGATTAATGTGGCATCTTTAGAACAGGAATACGGAATTCATTTGCACTAGTTTCAGGATTGCTCCCGCCCCCAGAGCCTCTGCTGAGATTCTTTGTCTTTGAGGTATTTTCCTTCAAAGCAAGGGATTCAATAAACCATTCAGTTGATCGTTGCAAGAGGAGCATGACCATGAGTTACAAATTTTCCTGGGTGATCGCTAGCGGCCTGTTCGCCACCCTAGCCTCGATCGCCCCAGCCCAAGCTTTTACGACCTTTACGTTTGATACCAGCTATTCCCCCAAGCCAGCGGATCCGACGAAGGATATTAAACTAGAGTCTGTCACATTGGGTGACACCACCGTTAGTTCTTTTAACTTGGTGAACCGCGCCAAGATTTTGGTCAACAATCTACCTACCCCCGGCCCTAATACTGTGCAAGGCCCTGGTAGTAGTGATGCAGGGACGAATACCGCTGCTGATCCGCTCTTGCCGGAAGGCCCCGTGGTCGAAAGTCCGACGGAAGCCAATATTGTGGCGAGCTTAGGCAATCTCAACCTCAACAGCATTATTGATACGGAAGATAAGTGGGGGACATCCAGCTTCAACTTGTTCTTCGATAAGCCTTCGGATCACTTTTTCCTCTATGAGCGAGGGATGAACAGTGATTTGTTGGTGGAGGCGATCGATGCATCGGGTAATTTGCTGGGTGAGTCCTTCAAAATTACCCGCGATTTGTGGAAGAGTGCTGGGTACTCCATCATGACCCACGAAATTGCGGATCAACCTCAGCCGCAAGCAGTGGGTTCCTACGGTCTCAAAACCAAATCCACGATCGCGGGGTTACGACTCACCAGCTTCAACAGCAATCCCAACAGTTTCAATGGGCCAGATTATAAAGTCGTAGCAGCGAAGGTGCCCGAACCCACGGTGCTGCTGGGTCTAGCTATGGCGGGTGGTAGCTTGCCGCTACTGCGTCGTCGCAAGCTTGCTTAGTTTCTCGATTCTTTTCGGCCAGTCGTCTTGATGTTCCCTGGGCCAGATTATAAAGTCGTAGCAGCGAAGGTGCCCGAACCCACGGTGCTGCTGGGTCTAGCTATGGCGGGTGGTAGCTTGCCGCTACTGCGTCGTCGCAAGCTTGCTTAGTTTCTCGATTCTTTTCGGCCAGTCGTCTTGATGTTCCCTGTGTTTGTTTTGATTGCTTAATCTGTTGTATTTCGCCTGCTGTCAGTAGTTTATTAGACTTCAACATCAGTTCAAAATCCAACATCAGTTCAAAATAGGAGGTGAGCTGGGCTACGGAATCCCACTGTAGAGTAGCCGGTGTTCAAAGCTAAAACGATAGCATGAGCCTTTCACGATCTCCCTTCAGGGGACAGTCTACAGTTTGGATTCCGTATGCAACTCATAAATGGATCAGCAATAACGCATCAAGTTGAGCAACATTAATGATCGCGATTATTCGCGATGATGAGATATCAAACATTCGTTACTGCAAAGAACGGGAGGAGATACAGCGCGGATCGAGTAGGGTTGCTTTTTCAGGTTCGCGCGGAAACCAAGCTGCGGTTCGTTTACAGACCTCCACTAGCATCAGCATGACCGGGACTTCGATTAGTACCCCGACAACGGTTGCTAGGGCAGCGCCCGAGTTGAGTCCAAATAACATTACTGCCGTTGCGATCGCGACTTCAAAATGATTGCTTGCCCCAATCAATGCCGCCGGAGCCGCATCCTCATACGATAATCGCAGCTTTAATGCTGCTACATAGGAAATCAGAAAAATAAAGTTGGTTTGTAGAAACAACGGAACTGCAATCAATAAAATGTGCAAGGGATTGTTAACAATCAGCTCTCCTTTGAACGCAAATAATAAAATCAGCGTAATCAATAGCGCAGAAATGGCAACGGGATTGAGATACTTGAGGAATTTTTGCTCAAACCAAGCGCGTCCTTTGTGCTGCAAAATCCAGTGCCGGGAGTACATTCCAGCGATCAAGGGTAAGCCCACATAGATCGCAACCGAAAGCGCGATCGTTTGCCAAGGAACGACGAGATCATTAGCAGCCAGGAACCAACGTCCTAACGGTGCATACAAAAATAGCATCGCCAGAGAGTTCACAGCTACCATCACTAAAGTATGACCTTGATTGCCGTAGGAGAGATAGCCCCACATCAAGACCATTGCGGTACAGGGTGCAATCCCTAGCAAAATTGCTCCTGCAATGTAGGAATTGGAAAGGGCAATTTCCGTTCCGCGAATCATCTCCGCTCCGCCAATCAGAGGACGAAATATTCCCCCCAGAAACACCTGAGCAAATAACACCATCGTAAACGGCTTGATCAACCAGTTCACGACCAACGTCAGAATCACAGGTTTGGGAGTGCGAACGGCTTGCTTTGCCTGGGAAAAGTCGATTTTGACCATGATGGGATACATCATGAAAAACAGACAGATTGCGATCGGGATCGACACCTGATAAATGCTCATCCCATCTAAGGTCGTTGCGATCGTCGGAAACAGTCGTCCCAGGACAATCCCAATCCCAATACAGAGAAAGACCCAAACCGTCAGATATTTCTCAAAGAAACTAAGATGACTTCCCGCCTGTACTAGGGACGTCGATCGAGGATGAATACCCATGTGCTTAATCTCCACCTTTTGCTTTCCAGGCAATGGCTTTATTGGGGCGGGGCGTTGGCAATTTCAAGGAAATCAATGCAGCCGCTAAAACAAACGCAGCTGAAGTCCATAGACATCCCACCAGTCCAGCCCATTGATAGATCAAGCCTGATAGAACTGTTCCAGCAAGCCGTCCGCCGGAGTTAGCCATGTAGTAAAACCCAACATTCAAAGCGACCTTATCGTCGTCGGTGTACGCCAGAACGAGGTAAGAGTGAACGGCTGAGTTGAAGGCAAACACCACCCCAAACAACATTAATCCCACCACGATCGCATAGTTGGGATTGATGCCAGCAATCAGCGCGATCGCAATCAGCGCCGGAACGACGGTTAACGCAAACGTCCAAAATCGAATCGTACTGGTCGAAGGTGGACGGCCCGAGCCAAATCGTTTAATCAGAGTTGGGGCAGAGGACTGAATGATGCCATAGCCAATTACCCACAGGGCCATAAACCCGCCCACTTGATAGAACGACCAACCCAATGGCCCGCGCAGAAATACGGGTAAGCCAACGACAAACCAGATATCCCTGGAGCCAAACAGAAAGAATCGTGCGGCTGATAAAACGTTGATTTCGCGGCTCTTAGAAAACAGTTGGGTAAACTTCACCTTCGCTTTGATTTTGCCCATGCCCCTCGGCAGCATCAAACCCGTAAACAGGAGCAAAAATAGTCCACTTGCCATCAGCCAAAGCGAATTCATAAACCCGATCGACGCAAGTAACGCAGCGCCTAGGAAAAACCCAACTCCTTTGAGAGCATTCTTTGATCCCGTCAGGATCGCGACCCACTTGAAAAGTGATGATTGCGCGTCCTGTGGCACCACCAATCGGATCGCACTCTTGGAACTCATTTTCGTCAGGTCTTTGGCAATGCCCGAAAAGGCTTGTGACACCATTACGTAACCCACCGCAAACCATTGCGCCCAGTTGCGATCGAGAAACGATAACATCACCAGCGCAAAGATTTGCAACCCAATTCCGGCGTAGAGCGTGACCTTCAGCCCAAGCTGCGATCCAATCCAACCGCCTAGAAAATTGGTGACAACGCCAAATACTTCGTAAAACAGAAATAGAAAGGCAACTTGGATCGGTGAGTAGCCAATTTCGTAGAAGTAAAGTAGTACCAAGAGCCTGAGCGCCCCATCGGTAATCGTGAACCCCCAGTAGGCCAGCGTCACGAGAATGTAGTTTTTGAGATTGGCGCTAGACGCCAGAATGGAAGACATAGAGTTTTTTCAGGCAAGGGAATTCAGACGGGTTAATTCAAGCAAGTTAGTTTAAACTGAGGGCAACTTTGCGAGCGAGTTCAACCATGCGATTGGAGTAACCCCATTCGTTGTCGTACCAAGCCAGGATTTTCACTTGGGTTTGATCGACCACCATGGTGGAGAGGGCATCAATGATTGAGGAGCGCGGATCGTCTTTGTAATCGATCGACACTAACGGGCGTTCTTCATAGCCCAAAATACCTTTTAAAGTGCCTTCAGAGGCGGCTTTTAGTAATTGATTAACTTCTTCAACTGTGGTCGATCGGGCGACTTCGAACACACAATCGGTGAGTGATGCATTGAGTAATGGAACACGAACCGCCAGACCATTTAGCTTGCCATTCAATTCTGGATAGATTAACCCGATCGCGGTTGCTGATCCAGTTGTAGTGGGAATCAGTGATAAATTGGTTGCTCTAGCACGACGGAGATCTTTATGTGGGGCATCCACGATCGTTTGCGTATTGGTATTGTCGTGAATCGTTGTAATGACGCCATGCTTGATCCCCAGCCCTTCGTGAATGACTTTCACGACTGGGGCAAGGCAATTGGTTGTGCAAGATGCAGCCGTTAATAAATGATGCTCATTCGGCTGATACAAATGGTCATTAATGCCCATCACAATATTGAGCGCACCTTGTTTAACAGGAGCTGCCACAATCACTTTTTTCACACCCCGCTTGAAATACGGATCAAGGGTTTCAGGGGTGCGAAACTTGCCTGAGCATTCCAGGACAATATCCACCCCGTAATCCTCCCAAGGCACATCGCCCGGTTGCGCGTACTCGCTGAAGGTGACAGGTTTGCCATCAATGAGAATGCGATCGACGCCGACTTCCACCTCCGGGAGCCAGCGACCATGCACCGAATCGAATTTCAGCAGATGGGCAGCCGTTGCCGCTCCCCCTTTGACTTCGTTGATGTGAACAAACTCAAATTCTGAGCAACCCCATGCAGCACGAAAATCTAGCCGTCCAATTCGACCGAACCCATTGATTCCAACCCGTATAGTCATAGGATTCACTTTGAGAGATTATCAAATACATCAATTTAATTTAGTATAATCTACAAAATGAATCTTTCTAGTTTGATATTTTAGATTTTCTGGATTTTATACACTTAAAAAAGTTGGTATATTTCCAGAATCCCCTTTGGTTGATTAGCAGGTTGGCTTAAGCAAGCTTCTAGAACACGGCTTGCTTCCGCAGCAATTCACTGATGGTTAAATCTGGCTGCGGCACCCCCTCAAACACAGTTCCGACTTTGCCTTGGGAGAAGTGCAGATTCGTCAAGCGGTAGCCCTCATCCGGCAGTGGGATGTAGCCAACCTGCGGAACCAGTTGTTTCGCGTTGTTGAGGTAGTACGTCACAAAGGCTTGCAATTCTGGCTTATTTTGAACCGCAACGATGTTGACGTAAATGAATAGGGGACGGGAAAAGGGGCGATATTGGGCTTTTTCCACCGTTTCTCGTGAGGGCAAAACTGCGCCTCGACCATTCCCTGGATCAACCGCTAAGGCTTTGAGTTGGTTTTGCTTGGCTTCATAGTAGGCCAGTCCAAAGTAGCCCAGGGCATTCGGGTCTTGCAGCACGCCTGCAACGAGTTCATTGTCGTCCTCACTGGCGGTGTAGTCTGTCCGGCTGGCTTGGGGTTTGCCAGTTGTCACTTCGTTGAAGTAATCAAACGTTCCAGAATCTTTGCCTGCGCCATACAGCTTGAGCGGTCGATCGGGATAGGAAGCGCGAATCTGATTCCAGTTGGTGATTTTTCCCTGGGCAGTGGGTTCCCAAATTTTCTTCAGTTCAGCTACAGTGATATCCTTTGCCCAAGTATTTTGCGGATTCACAACCACTGTGAGCGCATCAAAGGCGATCGGGAATTCATAGAAGCGAACACCCGCTTTTCCACAAGCTTCTATTTCTTCTTTGAGGATTGGACGAGAGGCATTATTGATGTCCGTTTCGCCCGCACAGAATTTCTTAAAACCACCTCCCGTTCCAGAGAATTTGAGGTCGATCGGGCCTACTTTGGCATCGGTGGTTCGACGGTACTGCTTCACCATCAATTCAGAAATGGGAAACACCGTACTCGAACCATCAATTTTGATTCCTGGGGAAGGCGGCATCACTGTTTTTTTCAGATCTTGGGCCGCATTAGCCGCTTGGGGTTGAGTGGAATCGGTTGTGGGATTGGAAGTCGTACAACCTGCGATGCCCAGGGCCATTACAATACAAGCACTCAGCAGGCGGTGGAAGGAAATGAATGTTTGAAGGGTCATATTTGAAATGTCATTGTGTCTCTCACCGAGGGGCAGTGAGGAATGCAATAATCATTTCAAGTAAATTTGATATTTTCAAGTGTTCTATAAAACATCGAGCGTTAAGAAAAGTGAAAACTTGATGGATTACCCTTCATCGCGACATTTCCGTGGGGGCAGAATGGGGCTTAAACGGCGAAACTCTGCTAAATACTGTTCTAAAACGACAAATTGAGCTAAATTCAAACTGTAGTAAACCCAACGGCCTTCTTGTCGGGCTTGAACTAGCTGGGCTTCTTTGAGCGTCTTGAGGTGGAAGGAGAGCTTCGACTGGCTGACTTCAAGGGTTTCGCACAAATCACAAACGCAGAGCTCACGATCGCGCAATAGATCTAACACCTGAACACGCAAGGGATCAGAGAGCGCATGAAATCCCGCAACAATAATATTTGATGAAAGGTCAACAGTCTTTGGCATCAACTTTTCTCGAAATAATAGAAGGGTTAGTACTCTCAGTTTAGTTTGCGTTCAGAGGGATTGGGAAACCTCAATCCAACAATGCCTCGATCGTGCTGACGGTATCTCCATAGGTATAGCGAAACATTTGCATTTTTCTAGATAGTTTTCAACTATTCCAGGTGACGCCCTTTGATCTGTTGTAAATCTTCTGGGTTTAGCGTTTCTCCGATCGTGTAATAACCTGCGGCCTTCTTCGCTTCCATTTCCACCCAGGCATCGGCTGGAATCCGATCGTCCGGCAATGGCACCCGTTCTACGACGGTAATTCCAGACTCGACGATCGCGGTATATTTCATGTCACTCATGGAAACTAGGCGATCGATCTGTTGTACCCCTAACCAATGCAACACATCCGGCATCAATGCCTGATACCGGGCATCCTGTACCCCTGCCACACATTCCGTCCGCTCAAAATAGCGATCGGCCCGATCTCCCGATCGCTTCCGTGCATTGTAAACCAGATATTTCGTCACCTCCCCCAGCGCCCGCCCTTCCTTGCGGAAATAGACCACCAAGCCCGTTCCGCCCGCCTGCGCTGCTTGAATACATTCCTCAATGCCATGCATCAAATAGGGCCGACAGGTGCAAATATCCGAGCCAAAGACATCGGAGCCATTGCATTCATCATGGATGCGTACGGTTAAAGGTCGAGTTACCTCCCCGATCGCAGCCACCTCGCCCACGATATAAACCGTTGTCCCACCGATCGGCGGTAACCACACCTTCAAATCAGGCCGACTCAGGAGTTCTGGAAACATGCCCCCGGTTTGATGGTGCAGGGCTTGGCGCAGGCGATTCTCATCCACGCCCAACCGTTCCGCCACCCCCGGCAAATACCACACTGGATCGATCGCCACCTTCGTCACCCGCACATCCCCGGACTCTAGTAACCAGTGGCCATCCGGGTGCAACCGCCCCGCCGTCATGGCCTGGTGGATTTCCGGCAGATTTAAATGGGCTTGGGTAATCGCGATCGTGGGTTGAATGTTGTATTCCTTGACGATCAACGGCGCAAATACCTCCGTCACCCGTGCGCCCCAGGGATCCAATGAAACAATGCGCCGCCGACTACACCAGGCCGGATTGGGCGGAATCTGGACGATCGGTTCCGTCTGGCTCAAATCACTGCGGTGGTCTGGACTCAGTTGCCCCGTGGCCACGGCCAATGCCCGATAGACGCTATAACTGCCGCCATGGGTGCCAATTACATTGCGGTGCTTCGGGTTGGTCACCGTTCCCACGATCGCACCCCGTTCCAGCGGATCGCAAGCGCCCCAACGGATGCGGGGCTGCAATCCAGCCAGTTTCAGCGAAGAATTTTTAGGAGGAAGCGGTTGGCTGACCATGGGTTAACCCGTGCAAGGGAGAAAGGGAAAAAGGGACGAGATCGCAAACCTGACGAGCGAATGACTCGTCTACTAATGACTCATCTATTACTGTTGATTAGCCATCCATTGATTAGCCATCCATGCTGGCTGGACGACCTGCCTGCCGCAGCGCTTCAATAATTTGCACATTGGCTTTTGGGAAGGGATATTGATCGATCGTCTCCAACGTGACCCAGTTCACCTCATCGCATTCGATCGTCTGGGGTTCGCCCGCCACATGGCGACAATGGTGCACATGCAGCGTCACTTTAAAGTGGGTATAGGCATGATCCACCGTGATTAGTTTTTCTCCCACCGCGATTTCGATTCCCAGTTCTTCCCGGATTTCCCGCTGGATGCAGTCTTGGATCGTCTCGTTGGGTTCTACCTTCCCGCCCGGAAATTCCCAAAGCCCCCCGAGCAGCCCCTCCTGCTTGCGGCGATCGATCAAAATGTTGCCTTGGTCATCCCAGATCACAGCAACGCCAATAACTTTGTGGGGGAGTGGTGCCTTGGTTTCTGTCATAGGTATGTTTGTCTGAACCCCTAAATTGTAAGCCTTGCAGTGTGCATTCCATGGACAGAGCAAACAGCCGGGATTGTGCGGGGTGCAGAGGGTGGCCCCCAAGTCCATCAGCGCTTGGTTAAAGTCCCGGCCCCGATCGGGCGGCACCAAGGCTTCCGAGATGGCCCAGAGGCGATCGAGGGCTTTCGCCGGGGGAACCTCGAGGGCTAGCAATCGCGCCAACACCCGCTTCACGTTGCCATCCAAAATCGGCAACGGTAGATTAAACGCCGCACTTAAGATGCCCCCCGCCGTCGTCCGGCCAATTCCTGGCAGTGCGAGGGTTGCTTCCAGTGTTTCAGGAAACTGTCCTTGATACTGTTCAACGATCACTTTTGCGGCCTTGTGCAAGTTGCGGGCACGGGCATAGTAGCCCAAGCCTTCCCAAGCCTTCAAAACCTCCTGCTGATCCGCTGAGGCTAGGATTTCCACCCGGGGAAAGCGATCGAGCCAGCGCTGGAAATACGGAATCACCGTTTTCACCTGGGTTTGCTGCAACATGATTTCGGAAATCCAAATGGCATAGGGGTCCCGCAGCTTGCGCCAAGGCAAATCCCGGCCACGGTCGCCATACCAATCCAGCAGCGATCGCCGCAGGGTGTCCAGCACGGTGGGTGAACCGATTTCCCCAGCCCGATCGGATGACCACAAAAAATTCGGCAGATGAGGATCCACCGAATCAAGAGGGGTTATTTGTTGTGTTGTTTGTCTAGAGGAAGCCATTGGATTCAAAATGCAGGTTCACCAAACACAGATGCCACCGTGGTTCAGTCAAACAGTGGTTTCGCCAATGTACAGACCTTCCATCGGCAACAGAGGCCAACTGTATCGCGTTCGTCTTGCATTTTCAATGTTCAAGTCTCGATCGAGAAATCTAAGGCGCTGCATCTGATGATTTCCAACCTCAGATTGCCCATCAGCCTGTCGTAAATGACCAAATAGCTAAACTTCAAAGTTGGAGAGCGTTTGTTCAAGGGCCATTCGCTGTTCCACATTGCGGAGGAAGTAGCCGCTCATCATCGCCGAAGCCAATAACTGCCCCAAACTTTCGCGATTGGTTGTAATTGCAACATCAAAGGCTCCAGATGGCAGTCCACCTAACAACCCGATAATATTGCGCTCCATCACTTGAAGCACTTCTGAAGAATCAGGGCGAGATAACTGAGCTACGGTTTCTGGACTTAGCGCCTGAACATACTCCCACAATTGGCTGGGATCGTTGCCATGGGAATTAAATTCAGAAAGATTAATCGCGTCGTTCACGGGAACCTCCATCGGAGAAAACAGGCTAACACTGTTGGACGGACTGCGTTGATAGGTTTAGGTATCTGACGAATTGTGTCCAACGGGTCGAGTAAAAGTGTTTCCTGAGGGATGCACCTAATTTAACAAGCTAATCTCAACTCGGCAGTAGGCAGAACCGAACCCAAGGGTGGGGGGTTTCTACAAACATCCGGTTAATCGCGATCCAAAATTCCCCAACCCTTGGCATGACAGGACTATTCCAGTAAGCTGCGCAGCATCCAGGCATTTTTCTCGTGGAGTTGCATCCGCTGGGTCAGCAAGTCTGCGGTGGGTTCATCCTGGGCGGCATCAACGACTGCAAAGAGCGATCGAGCCGTGCGAACCACCGCTTCCTGGCCTTCTACGAGGAGCTGAATCATTTCCTCCGCCTTGGGCACCCCAGCGGTTTCAGGAATGGAGGTCAGCTTGGCGTAGTCGCTGTAGGTACCGGGAGCCGGAAAGCCCAGGGCCCGAATCCGTTCTGCGATCAAATCCACCGCCAGCGCCAATTCTGTGTACTGCGTTTCAAACATCAAGTGCAGCGTGTTAAACATTGGCCCCGTCACGTTCCAGTGGAAGTTGTGGGTTTTAAGGTACAACGTGTAGGTATCGGCTAATAGTCGCGATAGACCATCTGCAATGTCTTTGCGGGCCGCATCATCAATTCCAATATTGACTGCTTTAGTTGCCATAGTTTTTCCTCTCTTCTTACGTTTAAAGCGATTTTTGCAGTTGATTTAATACCAACCATTCAATGGGTTGATTCGATTCACTGGCTTGTAGTTCTTGCAGCTTCCTAGAAAAGGCTCACAGACGAATGAGGAGTAAGGGATCAGTTTTGAAAGGCCAGGAATGATTGAATCTATACAAATCATACTCGTAATGAGTACGACTTGCAAGCAGGATCTTGGGGATCGTGCTTTTCCCGATCGCCCCTTACAATAGTTGGCAGGATCTTAAGTCATCATCCAAAGACATCCTCAGTCATCGTCTACAATCATTAGCAACCGCTAAGAGTCAGACCTCGATCGGCTCGCATTGGCGGAAGGGCGAACTATCATCTGTGCTTATCAAGCTGATAAATATAAGCTTAATAAGCTTCCGGTTGATAAGCCGCCTTTTTCCGCAGTTTGCTTCCTATTCAGAGTTACGCTTTCGCAGTTATACCCTTGCAATCAACGGAACCCGCCATGCATCCCGTATACCAAATTCAGCCGCCCATTGGTTGGAATCCTCCTACCAATCCTGACGAACAAACGATCGCGCCGCCCGTCGGTGGCATCCGAACCTATGCGATCAAACCGCCGATCGGGGCTGCTGACACGAGCCATTACAATGTCATTCCGCCGATCGGGTCAGAGCCTGCCACGATGGTGCCTAGCCAACCGGTTACAGTTCCCACTGGTGCACCCGCTTGCCCGTCGTTGCATCCTGCTTACAGTGTGTCGCCAGCAGGGATGGACACCACTCCTTGCCCCATTGTTCAACCGCCGATCGGGTCGGAACCCGCCACGATGGTTCCCAGCCAGCCAGTAATGCCTCCCTATGGGGCCAATCCCGTTAATCAACCTGTGGATCCCGCGATTGGGTCAACGCCCAGCACAATGGTTCCGAGTCAGCCGATTCAACCCCCAATCGGATCGACCCCGATGACCTTGATTCCTAGCCAACCGATCCAACCCCCGATCGGCGGCCCTCGCTGGAATCAGTAGAGAATCTGCATTATTGTGTCAGCCTCTTGAAAATTACGAACTAATCACGGCATGATTAGGGCGTTGGCAACGTTCTGAAGCTGCTGGTTTGCAGTGGTGATCAGGAGGCTTGGCGTGGCAGTTTTGCATGGTAGTTGGATTCCGCAAACCAGCCAATTTTTTCTATGGGGAGAAACTTGGCGGCATCTTGATTCGCTTCCTGAGGCACAGGGTGAACCTTTGCCGCATCCATATCTGCTTAGTCCCCAAGAACTGTGGGATGGTCTAAAGGCGGTTGATCTGAGTGCGTTCAGTGCGAGTTCGCCTTCGGAACCGGTCAGAGAGACGGGGCGATCGCGCAAAAAAACTGTGGCTCCTTCAGATGATTGCTCAGTCACCCAGCCTTGGGGCGATCGGTGGGTGAGTCAATCCCTTCTGCTGCCGACCCACGATCGCTTACCGATTCTCTCGGGGACAGATTTCGATCCCGCTAGCCAGTCCTCCAGCGATCCCTCGCAGGCCCCAACGTTACAAGCTTGGCAGGTATCCGGGGTCGCGTTGGAGATTAGCGATGCCCTGAAAATTTTGCACACCATTCCCCTTGGCTTACTGAACGATCGGGATTCCCTCTGGGGCGAAGATTTGCGTTTTTGGTGCCATAGCGTGCGCTGGGGGTTGGATTTATTGGCAAGAGGTAAGTTTTTGCCCACACTCCAAGCGACTGAGGAGGTAGCCCTGTCCCAATGGCAGGTGGTGCTGGATAGCGCGATCGATCAGGAACGATTGGGCCACCTTGCGCACCGGATGCCCTTGGTGTGTCAAGTTTACGGTCAAGTGACGCCTGGGCAATTTGAAACTGTAGGACGACAGGGCCGATCGCAGATTATTGATTTTTTGAACTACAGCGTTGACCACTTTATTCGTCAGGCGTTTTCTAGCAATCCCTTAGCGATTCCTAAAGTCATTCCCAAAGGCTTGCAATCCTGGATTCAGTCCCTCCAACATTCTCAAGCGAACCTTGATGCAACCCTTGCGGAAGGCTTAATGCCAGCCTTAACTGCTTGGACCGCAACCCTGCAATTGCAAATTGACCAGTTTCGGCCTTGCCTGCGGCTACATCCCCCGACAGCCGGGGAGAAAACCTGGATTGTGGAGTATGGCCTTCAGGCGATCGGGGATCCCCAGTTTTGGGTTTCAGCCCCCGTGATTTGGCAAAATCCGGTGGAAACGTTAATGCTCTCGGGACGATCGATCGTGCGGCCCCAGGAAACGCTGTTGCGGGGGTTGGGGTTGGCCTGCCGGGTCTATCCCAGTTTGGAAAGTAGCTTGCAAACGGCCTGTCCAGAAGTCTGCCATCTTGCGCCAGTGCAAGCCTATGAGTTTCTGCGATCGATCGCCTGGAAATTGCAGGAACGGGGCATCGGGGTTATTCTGCCGGAGAGTTTAGCCAACCGATCTGGCTGGGCCAATCGCCTCGGCTTGAAAATCACAGCCACCACACCTAAAAAATCTAAGCAGCAACGGTTGGGATTGCAAAGTTTACTCAATTTCCAATGGGAACTTTCCATTGGGGGACATAGTTTAAGCAAGGCGGAGTTTGAGAAACTCGTAGCGCTCAATATGCCGCTGGTGGAAATCAACGGTGAATGGGTGGAACTTCGATCCCAAGACATTCAGGCTGCTCAAAACTTCTTTGCCAGTCGCAAGGATCAAAAAAACCTTTCCTTGGAAGATGCCCTGCGTCTCAGTACGGGCGACACGCAGACGATCGAAAAATTGCCCGTTGTCAGCTTTGAAGCCTCGGGTGCTTTGCAGGAATTGGTGACAACCCTGACCGATAGTCAATCCATCACCCCGATCGCCCAACCGAAGGGCTTCCAAGGAGAATTACGACCCTACCAAGCGCGGGGTGTAGGTTGGTTAGCCTTTCTAGAACAGTGGGGCTTGGGGGCTTGTCTAGCCGATGACATGGGTTTGGGGAAAACGATTCAATTTATTGCCTTTCTGCTGCACCTCAAGCAAAATAAAGCCCTGGAAAGCCCTATTCTGCTGGTCTGTCCCACTTCCGTTTTAGGCAATTGGGAACGGGAAATTAAACGGTTTGGCCCTAGTGTAAAGGTGTTATTGCACCATGGTGATAAGCGATCGCAGGGCTTTATGTTCACGCCGCAGGCTAAAAAACACGATTTAGTGATTACAAGTTATGCGCTGATTCATCGGGATGTGACAACGCTGAAAACAGTAGATTGGCAAGGGATCGTGCTCGATGAAGCGCAGAATATTAAAAACGCTGAAGCCAAGCAGTCCCAAGCGATCCGTCAATTGGAAGCCCAATTCCGCATTGCCCTGACCGGGACTCCGGTGGAAAATCGCTTGGCTGAACTGTGGTCAATTCTCGACTTTCTCAATCCCGGTTATTTAGGGAGCAAGCAGTTTTTTCAGCGACGATTTGCTATTCCGATCGAACGCTACGGGGATACCACTTCGCTGCAAACCCTACGATCGCTGGTGCAACCGTTTATTTTACGCCGACTGAAAACCGATCGATCAATTATCCAAGATCTGCCCGAAAAGCAGGAAATGACGGTGTTTTGTGGATTGTCAGAACAACAAGCGGCAATTTATCAACAAATTGTTGATAAATCATTGGCGGAAATTGAGAAAGCAGAAGGGATTCAACGCAAGGGAATTATTTTAGGATTGCTGACCAAACTCAAACAGGTTTGTAATCATCCTTTGCTACTTTCAGAAAAATCCAATGCTACGATTGATGCCCAGTTTTCTCCGGCTTCAGGGAAGATTCAACGTTTAGAAGAAATGCTGGAAGTGGTCTTGGCGGAGGGAGATCGGGCGTTGATTTTTACCCAGTTTGCGGAATGGGGCAAACTCCTAAAAGCGTATTTAGAAACTACTACCCGTCAAGAAGTTCTCTTCCTCTACGGCAGCACGTCTAAAGTCCAACGGGAAGCCATGGTCGATCGCTTTCAGCAGGATCCCCGTGCTCCACGATTGTTTATTCTGTCACTGAAAGCGGGGGGCGTTGGGCTCAATTTGACCCGCGCCAATCATGTGTTTCATTTCGATCGCTGGTGGAATCCTGCTGTGGAAAATCAAGCCACCGATCGGGTCTTTCGCATTGGTCAGAAGCGCAATGTTCAAGTCCATAAATTCGTCTGTTCTGGCACGCTGGAAGAACGAATTCATGACATGATTGAAAGTAAAAAAGCCCTCGCAGAAAATGTTGTGGGGACTGGCGAAAATTGGCTAACGGAACTCAATACTGATCAACTTCGCGATCTTCTTCTGCTCGATCGACGCGCGGTTATTGCCGATGAGACCCCCAATCCATCCCCCTAATTCGATCACCGCTCTAATTTGTTTGCGAACTATTCGATTTGCCTTGTATCCAGTTGCGCCCAGTTTCCTGTTGCCAAAAGTGCATCAAAATCTCAAGTAAGAAAGAGTAAGATTGGAGAATCATCAGCAAAGGGATTCCTACCAGTAAGAACGTTTAAACTGATTCAGTGTGCACTTTTCAAAAAAGGCTGGTTGAATGGGGCAGCGAGATAAACTACTAGTTAGAATTCTTGGGGGGATCTCCGATGCCAACATTCCGTTTGAACCCCTTCGTCAACTGCTCCGTACTTTTGGTTTTGATGAACGAATACGCGGAAGTCACCATATCTTCTCAAAAGAAGGAATTGAAGAAATTTTAAACCTTCAGCCCAAACAAGGAAAAGCTAAAGCTTACCAAGTCAAACAGATCCGCGACATAATTTTAAAATATCGCCTAGGAGATCACGATGCAGATTAAATACGAATTAATCATTTATTGGAGCGAGATTGATCAAGCCTTCATTGTTGAAGTTCCTGAACTCCCTGGTTGTGCAGCGGATGGCCAAACCTACCAAGAAGCTGTACAAAATGCCGAAATCATTATCCAAGAATGGATTACAACCGCCCAGGAATTAGGACGCTTTATCCCAGAACCCAAAGGTCGATTAATATTTACTTAACTCAAACGTTACGCAATAAATCCCATAATCAAGTAACCACGATCGTCGATATTGAGCGATCGTACCTTTTCCCTACCCCAACCGATGCTTTAACCATAGCCCCAACATCGGCAATGCAATGCGATAACCATAATCCGCCCCGTAAATCAAACCCTTCTGCTCCAAACTCGACAACGCCCCCTGTAACGTTCCCCCCCGCGACAAATGGTGCTTCTGGATATACTCCTTCGCGTGGGGACTATCCGTCGGGTCAAGCGCCAAACTCTCCAACACCCGCACCTGACTATTGGGCAGTAGCAAAATCAACGACTCAAACGTTACCGCCAAATCCTCAATCAGCGATACCGCACTGCGATAAACCTGATGCGCTCGCACAATCTGACCGCTGCCACGATGATCTACCCAAATCCGTTTCACCAAAGCGATCGCATCGCCAAAATGCCCCTGTACGTAGCTCAAAAATAACCCGATCGCCTCCTCATCCAGCGCCAACTGCCCACTCGCCAGCGCCAGTTCTAGCCAATTCCGCAAATCCCGATCGGACAACGGCCCCAACAACACTGTCTCCAGCGCACTCTGCTCCGTCCACTTCTCCGCCACCGTCGCAATAATGGCATAACTCACCCGCGTTTGCAGTTGAATCTCCTGCCGCAGATAATGCTCCCACTTGCCCTGCCGATCCCACGATCGAATGTGCGGGAAACTCTGGAACACCAACACCACCCGACAATCCAACCACTCCGCCAATATCTGCGGCAACGCCAAAAATGCCTGTAGTAACGGCCACTCTTCACCCTTGGTAAAATCAAACAATAGCTTCGGTTGACCTGTACTATTGGTATCGAGAATTAATGAAAATTGCTGGCTCCAACGCTGAATTAAACTTAACTCCATCGCTGAGTTAAACGTTGCTAGAATGCCTTCTGCTAACAACTGAATAAACCGTCGATAATCCGTTGCCCGCAGACAATCAATTTCCACCACCTTGGCTCGGCATCTCTGCGCAGCCGATCGCATCAAGCGCCGTCGCCCAATTCCCGGCACTCCCGCCAACAACAAGTCACCATCGTCCGCCAAAATTTGACTCACGATTGTCAACTCAGCTTCTCGACCAAATAATTGTGCGGGCAAAAAGGGGTTCATGGGAGTCCGTACTTCTCTCCAAGGCAATCAATAGCAACACCTAACCCAAACGTCGATCGCAGCCTCCCATTGAGATTTCCTATCGAATTCATCAATTGGAACTCATTCAGAACTCATCAGTTAAAACTTGTCAGTTAAAAACCACCAGTTAAAACTCATCAATTAGTCGGACATAGCGTAATCCCTAGGACTGACTTAAGACTGATTGATCAAGCTCTCCAATCCTATAAAGTCGTGATGATTAGTCACGATTACCAGCCATGGTCATCGGTTGTCTGAGAATCGTTGTTCTGAGTTAAGCGTTTGAGTTAAGTGCCTTAATAGTTCTCAAGAATAGCGGATTTTTTGCAAATCCACACTAAAAAATAGTGCTATTTTGGGGCATTAAACACTATGATTAAGTGCTATACCATTCGTCTCTGATACAGTTTTCCTATGTCTGCAAAGTTATCTCCCCAGTTTGAGTCGGCATGGCATACGCTAGAGGCCGATCGCGCGGTAGAACTCCTGCAAACCGATCGGGCCAACGGTCTGTCCAATCAGCAGGTGCAGGATCGCCAGATTAAATTCGGCCCTAACGAACTGGAAGAAACCGCAGGCAGAAGTACCTGGGAAATCTTGCTCGATCAGTTCAAAAACATCATGCTGATCATGCTGATCGGCGTGGCTGTCATTTCCGGCATCATGGATGTGGTTGCGCCTAAGGATGGGGATGTGCCCTTTAAAGACACGATCGCAATCATGGCGATCGTCATCCTCAACGGGGTCCTAGGCTACCTCCAGGAAAGCCGTGCAGAAAAAGCATTAGCCGCCCTCAAACAACTGTCTTCGCCCCAGGTGCGCGTCCTGCGGGATGGTAAGCTTTCGGAAATTGACTCCAAGGAGTTAGTGCCCGGTGACATCATGCAGGTGGAAGCCGGGGTACAGGTTTCAGCGGATGGCCGCTTGCTGGAAGGGGCGAACCTGCAAATCCGTGAGTCGGCCCTGACCGGAGAAGCCCAAGCCGTCAACAAACGCGCTGCTCTCGTGCTTCCGGAAGATTCTCCCTTAGGAGATCGGCTCAATAGCGTTTACCAAGGTACAGAAGTTCTGCAAGGTCGGGGCACGATCGTCGTTACCCAAACCGGGATGAACACCGAATTGGGCAAAATTGCCACCATGCTGCAATCGGTGGAATCGGAACCGACACCCCTGCAACAACGCATGGATCAACTCAGCCAAGCGCTGGTGACGGGTTCCTTGGCGCTGGTCGGTTTGATTATTTTGGTGGGGGTGGGTAACCATTGGTTCACCAGCGGTCGGATTGCCTTTGATAAGTCGTTCATTGATTTCTTTAAGGAACTGGTCAACGTCTCCCTTTCCATGGCCGTGGCTGTGGTTCCCGAAGGTTTGCCCGCTGTAATTACCGTGACCCTGGCGATCGGGACCCAGCGTATGGTGCGCCGCAACGCCCTGATCCGCAAATTGCCCGCCGTGGAAACCCTCGGTTCCGTTACCACCATCTGTACCGACAAAACCGGTACTCTCACCCAAAACAAAATGGTGGTACAGGGATTGCACACCGCATCCCTCACGCCCAAAGTCACCGGAGAAGGGTACATTCCCAAGGGCCAATTTTCCCAATCCGGGCAACTGCTTCAGCCCATGGAGTCGGCGGAATTACGCGCCCTGCTCCTAGCCTGCACCCTCTGTAACGACTCAGTTTTGCAGAATGAGGGTGGCAATTGGTCGATTCTGGGCGACCCCACGGAAGGGGCGTTGGTGGTGGTTGCGGCTAAGGCCGGATTTGAAGCGGATCAGTGGAACGCGAAATTGCCTCGGGTCGGGGAGTTTCCCTTTTCCTCTGAGCGCAAACGCATGAGCGTGATTGTCCAGGATGCTACAGGCTTGCTACAAGCGGAAACGGGTGTTCTGTCCCAACCCTACCTGATGTTCACCAAAGGTTCCCCGGAACTGATTCTGGAACGGTGTGCGCAGATTCAAGTGGGGGATACGGTGCAGGATTTATCTCCTACCCAACGGGATCAAATTCTTCAACGCAATAATTACCTCGCATCGCGGGGGCTGCGAGTACTGGGCTTTGCCTATCGTCCGTTGGCCACGCTTCCGCAGGAAGGCAGTGATGAAGCCACCGAACGGGAATTGGTTTGGTTGGGCTTAGTGGACATGCTGGATGCGCCACGCCCTGAGGTGAAGGATGCCGTCGATCGCTGTTTGACCGCTGGCATTCGTCCTGTGATGATCACGGGTGACCACCAATTGACTGCCCAAGCGATCGCGGAGGATTTGGGGATTTCCCAACCGGGCGATCCGGTGGTGACCGGGCGCGAACTGGAGAAAATGAGTCAGGCGGATCTGGAAGGTATTGTCGATGACATTAGTGTCTATGCCCGTGTTGCACCGGAACATAAACTGCGGATTGTTAAAGCGATTCAGCGGCAAGGCAAAATTGCGGCGATGACGGGGGATGGCGTCAACGATGCACCTGCGTTGAAGCAAGCCGACATCGGGATTGCTATGGGGATTACGGGAACCGATGTGAGTAAAGAAGCCAGCGATATGGTGTTGCTGGATGATAACTTTGCCACGATCGTCGCAGCGACAGAAGAAGGCCGCGTCGTTTACAGCAACATTCGCCGTTTTATTAAATACATCCTGGGTTCCAACATTGGGGAAGTGATTACGATCGCGGCAACACCCTTGTTGGGCATCGGCGGTGTGCCGTTGTCGCCGTTGCAAATTCTTTGGATGAACCTGGTAACCGATGGTCTACCCGCCTTGGCTTTGGCGGTGGAACCCGCAGAACCCAATGTCATGCGTCGTCCGCCCAATAACCCTCGGGAAAGCATTTTTGCTCGCGGGTTAGGGGCTTACATGCTGCGGATTGGGATTGTCCTAGCGATTTTGACGATTTCGTTAATGGTCTGGGCGGTGGGCTATACCGAGCAAACCGCCAATCCTGCTGCTGGACTAGATGCCGATCGCTGGAAGACGATGGTCTTTACGACCCTCTGTTTAGCGCAGATGGGGCACGCCATGGCGATTCGATCGAATACGCAGCTCTCGATTCAGCTCAATCCTTGGTCTAATCCCTACGTGCTGGGTTCGGTGGTATTAACGACGCTATTGCAATTGGCATTGATTTATGTCGTTCCGCTGCGTAACTTCTTTGGTACCCACTACATTAATTTGACTGAACTCATGATTTGTGTAGGTGTCAGTATGTTGATGTTTGTGTGGATTGAACTGGAGAAATTTGTCCGTAATGCGGCTAAGCATCGTTAGTTGGAACTGCTGAGGCAGAGGCATCTCCGACCTTTCCAGCTACCGTGCAAGGATGTCACCCGATTGATGCCCTGCGGCTTCCAGCCAGGAAACCGCAGGGCAAACGCATTTTAATTACTGGAGTTTAGACTAATTCAAGAAATGCACTATAGGTAGAGGATTATATTCAGGATAATACGCTACTAATAGTGGGAATTTGCATTTAGTCTCAACTCAAATTCTTAGAGTAACACCTTCAGTAAGTAGTCCTCATCCCAAACCGCTTGCAAGCGTTTGTTCTTAATGCCCAGCTTGAAGGAGGTTTATTGGAAAAGTAAGTTCAAGGCGATCTGCCGAACCACCACTAGATTTTCAGGGGCATAATCTTTGCGGATGGGGCAGGCATCTTCGAGGAACGCGATATCTAAGAGAGTGTTTGTAAAAGAAGGTTAAGCCGTTTCTTTTTTCCACTGCCTGCAATTGTTTTCTAGTCACAGTAGCATCAATCGAATCATTGCAACATAGACCATGCCCTCATGATTCTCTGGTAGTTGTTCATCGTCTCATGTCAGGGCACGACCATTTTCTAGCCATGCCCAAGTCCGTTCAACAATTCAGCGCTTCGGTTGCACTGAACAACCTTTGCCCTCTTTGCTCCCCCGCCTCAACCACCACGCCATACACCGCTTCAATATCCTCCTCCAAATTCCCTTGATGCCAAAATCTTGGCTAATTGTTCATAGCGCTTCAATTGGCTTGCTCCGGCTATCCCTCCTAACTAGCAACCACTTAACTAGCAACTTGGGTTATTCGGGATTTTTAGTCATAGTTATTAAGAAATAATTGCAATAAATTGTGCCAAGCCTAGATTGGTCATTCTAATGCTTGGGGCGTCAATCTGATGTCCTTAGTTTAGAAGCTTTTGGGTCGGTTATGATGCCGTATCTTCAGGCAGTGGGTGTAGCATAATACTGACTTTATTCAGTATTATGCTACATATTTTTGAGATTTTATTGCTATTGACTTGCATTAAAACTCCAGCTAAGCTCAATATAATTGAACTTTATTCCTGAACAGATATGCGCTACAACCGCATTCCTGGTAATCCTGTTTTCGTAAACTGTTTGTTTTTCACATATCTGTTGCTAATTGCCATTCCAGTCAATGCAGAAACATTTGTACCATCTCGTTTGAGAGATCGACCTCAAGTGCTGACCACGGCGGAAGCCTTAGTTGCACAGCAGGCTCCAGTTGCACAGCAGGTTTCTCTCGAAGAAGATGAAGAAGAAATTACGATTACCGGGACTCGGACAGAACGGACGACGCAGGAATCGCCGTCTAGTATCACGGTGATTGAAGTAGAAGATATCGATCGAGGGCTAGTCAACACCTTAGAAGACTTGATACGCTACGAGCCGGGAGTTTCTGCGGCGCGTGATCCTCGCCGATATGGATTCCAGGATTTTAATATTCGCGGCCTTGAAGGCAATCGTGTTTTGATTCAAGTGGATGGGATTCGCCAGCCGGAATCCTTTAGTTTTGGTTCAACGCGGGTTGGGCGCGATGGGATCGATCCTGATGCATTAAAACGAGTGGAAATTATTCGAGGCTCGGCTTCGACGCTCTATGGTAGTGATGCGATTGGGGGGGTGGTGACATTCCTAACGAAAGATCCCAGTGATTTTTTGACAGAGATAGGAGATGATGCATTTCTTGGGGTCAAGCTAGGTTATGATTCCGCGAATCAAGGCTTGAGCCAAACGGTGACCGCTGCGGGACGCCTTGCCCAGGCGGAGGTTTTGGCGATTTATACCAATCGTAATTTCCAAGAAACGACCATTCGTAGTGACACTAGCCCCAATCCAGAGGTCAGTAAATCCCAAAATTGGTTGCTGAAAGTTGCCTATAAACCCGATCAATTCAATACCTTCAAACTGACTGGAGAATTTCTGCGGCGGGATTTTGAGACTGAGGTTTTATCTTCCGTTGGTATTGCTAATCGAGTCAGTACAGCGAGCTTTTTGGCTGATGATCAAAATCGTCGCGATCGCTTTAGTCTCAGTTATGAATTTCGCAATCCTAGTAGTAATCTCTTTTTCCAAACGCTGCGATCTCAAATCTATTACCAATCGGCTGAGACGATCGAAACAGCACAGGAGCTTCGCCGCACTCTGAATCCCCTCTCAGGAACACCTAACCAGCGCCGCGATCGGCAATCCCTCTATGGCCAGTACACCCTCGGTGGTGACCTACTGCTAGAAAGCAACTTTAAAACGGGTGCGTTGAGCCATCGTTTGGTCTATGGATTAGATGTTTCCAGTACTCAGAATGTACGAATTCGTGATGGTTCTCAAACGAATCTCTTGAATGGTGCGATCACTAAACAAGTGGGGCCAGATCTGTTCCCTGTGAAGGATTTTGCGGATACTCGCAATTTTAAGCTGGGGCTATATATCCAGGATGAAATTACCGCTGGTAATCTCACGATTATTCCTGGAATTCGCTTTGATGCCTACGAACTGCAACCCGAAGAGGATAGCCTATTTCGCCAAGCTGCTGGTTCGTTTCAAACAGGTCGCTTTCGGGATTCAGCCCTATCTCCCCGTCTTGGTTTGGTCTATAAATTAAATCCTGAGACCGTCATTTTTGCCCAGTATGCCAAAGGATTTCGTGCGCCTACTTCAGTTGATATTAATCCCGCTTTTACGAATCCTGGCATCTACCGGGCGATTCCTAATCCCAACTTGGAAGCAGAAAGTAGCGATGGTTTCGAAGTCGGTTTACGGGGAAATTATCAACAGTTCAAATTTGGAGTGAGTGGTTTTTACAATACCTATCGTAACTTTATTAATACCTTTGGGCGTGTCATTCCCACTCCAGGATTAGCTGTCGGTAGTTTCCAAACTGTGAATATTGAAAAAGTGCGAATTTGGGGCTTGGAAGGTAGGGCAGAAGCCAAGCTGGGGGGTGGATTTAGTCTGTTAGGTAGCATTGGTTATACCGTTGGTGATGATTTAAGGGCATCTGGGGATGCGCGACCTTTAGCGTCGATCGATCCTGTCAAAGCGGTTGTTGGGTTACGTTATCGCGAGGAGGGCGATCGCTGGGGGACGGAATTGAGTGCCACGTTTGCAGGTCGTCCCCGTTTACCTAAAACTAGCGATTTACCCAATCCTTTTGTGGCTGATGCTTATACCACTGTTGATTGGACAGCGTTTTATAAATTCAATCCTAATGCTAGTTTGAATGTTGGTGTTTACAATTTATTCAATACCCAATATTTCCTTCGTAGCAGCACCCGTGGATTAGCGGCCAGCGATCCCTTATTGGGTTTATTTGCGCAACCGGGTATTACATTTGCAGCTAACTTCAGCTTTAGTTTTTAGGAGAATTCTAGGATGCAACTAACGACTCTTTCCTGTAAAGCTGGGATTGTGATGATCGTGCTGAGCCTTATGTTAAACGGTTGTGCTTCATCCGTTAACCAGGCGAATAATACAACCCGTGACGAGGCTAATAGTGTTGTTCCCCCAACAGGTAAGGTCGCCAGCCCAACAGCGCCGATCTCCCAAGCTAAGCGAGTAGTCGCCCTCAGTTCTCTTTCCGCTGACATCATTCACCGTTTGGACAAAACTAAATTAGTTGGCATTACAGGTAGCCGCCTGCTCAACCAAAATCCCGAATTTGCCCAAATGACCCGTGTGGCGGAAGGCCGTACCCCACCCAATCTGGAAAAAATTTTAGCGCTCAAACCCGATCTCGTCATCGGATCTCAAGGGTTTCATGACCAAGTCCTTCAGCAGCTTGGCAATAGTGGTATTGCTACCTTGGCGACGGAAGTGGATTCTTGGCAATCCTTGGAGGCGGTGACCCGCCAACTGGCCGCAGCGATCGGGGTTGACCCCAATCCACTCCTCCAGTCCTATCAAAGCTTTATTCGCAAAGGTAATTCCAGCAAATCCGTCTTAGTGCTCGCAGGCGATCAGCCAATTATGACTCCCAATAAGCAAAGCTGGACGGGGGATCTGCTACAACAATTTGGTCTCAAGAATGTCACGGCTGACCTACAACAGGATAGTCCTATGCGTGGCTATGTAAGCCTTTCACCCGAAAAGATTCTGCAAGCCAACCCTGATATTTTGATCGTTGTTGACACGGGTGAAGGGATTGAGAAGTTTAAATCAGCAGCGTTTTGGAAAGATTTGAGGGCTGTGAAAGAAAATCAAGTCTATACATTTGACTACTATGGGCTGGTCAATGCTGGGAGTATCGGCGCGATCGAACAAGCCTGTAAAAAGCTGCAACGGGAAATCCTAGCTTTGCAATCCTAGGTTCCCTAGAGCATTGAATCAATAGCAATCTGTGATTTGACAACCTGACGTGAGAATGATTATCATTCTTGTTGGATTGAAGGTATGTATTTCAGGGATTGAGTTATGAATCGTTCGGCAAGCTGGGCTTTGGGGCGTTATTGGGGGGTGGTTGGTAGTCTAAGCAGTGTGGTTGGAGTCCAAGTGGGGATCATGTCTGGGGCGATCTCACAAACGCTTGAGGTCGATGTAGCGGAAGAAGAAGTGACCATTACAGCAGAGCAGGAAAATCAAGCTGCGCCTGTGCCGGGGAATCAAACAACCCTAACGATTGAAGATATTCGCAAGCAGCAGGGGGGACGGTGCGGGATTTGCTGCGCTATGAACCGGGGATATCTGTGCCGTCGGATAATCGCGGGGGGGGGCAGGGGATTAATATTCGGGGAGTGGATGCCAATCGGGTGGATTTGCGAGTGGATGGGATTCGCTTGCCCGATAGTTTTAGCTTTGGGGTGACGCGGTTGGGGCGAGATTATGTGGATTTGGAAACGCTGAATGCGCTGACGATTTTCCGGGGAACATCGGCGGGAGAAACTGATAGCGCGGCATTAGGTGGAACAGTTTTGTTTGAAACGGCGACAGCGAAGAACTTGCTCGATCGCATTGGCAAGGACTTCTACACGAATTTACGTGGCCTATATAGTGGCAGTGATAATACTTTTTCTGGAACCTTTACCCAAGCCAATCGATTTGGGGCAGGGGATTTGTTATTTATTTATACTAGGCGTGATGGCGGTGACTTTCGGATTAAGGATGAACGATTTCGCGATAATGCAGTCAGGGAACGCAATAATTTCCTCGTAAAGTTTGGCTATCAATTGAATTCTAAAAGTCGGCTTGACTGGACTGGGGAAAGTTTTGTGGATGAAGTGGACAGTCGATTTTCCACTGCCAACTTACCCGGTATGGTGTTTGAAGGATCGACACAGAATTTATTTGAAGAACGTCGTACCGATCGTAAACGGATCAGTCTCGGCTACAGTTTTGATAACTCAAAAGATCCCGGCTGGTTACAATCGGCCAAAGTGCAGATTTACTACCAAGATGTAGAAGTGAATGAGGAGAGCGATCGAACAGTTTTAACCCGTGGCAGGATTACGCAGGATCAGGCTGAAAAGGAATTTATTGAACGGTCGATCGGCGGGAGTCTGAAGTTCCGTAGTAATTTCAAGCTGGGAACATTGGATAGTAAGCTGATCTATGGTCTGGAAGCCTCGAATAGTTATAACGAGCGAAATGACGATCGCTTTGATATTATCCGGGGTACTCGGATTCCGCAAATTGGCTATCCTCGAAAAGATTATCCGGACAGTAACACCCTGCGCGTGAGCATTTTCGCCCAAAATGAACTGAGCTTTAATCAAGGTAAAGTAAAACTGATGCCGGGGCTACGGTTTGATTCCTACCGTTTAAGCGTTGAAGCAAATCCTGAATATTTGCAAAAGCGAGAGCAGCCAGTAGAATTTGCCGATACGAATTTCTCACCAAGTTTGGGGCTGATTTACCAACCGAATGCAAATGTCATGTTGTTTGGGCGCTATTCCCGTGGTTTTCGGCCACCACTGTACAGCGAACTCAATACGTCCTTCCGGGCAGATATTCCGGTCAGACCCCATAAGGGCATTCCCAATCCCGATTTGACATCAGAAACAGCAAATAATTTTGAACTGGGGATCAAGACCCGATCGAAGCAATTCGACTTTGATGTGACAGGTTTCTATAACCGCTATCAGGATTTCATTGAGGCCAATAGGTTTGTCGGTTTTGACTTCAATGACATTAGTTTTGGCGTCCCGTTTCAGATTATTCAAAGTACCAATATTCCCAAAGTAGAAATCTACGGTCTGGAAGTCAAAGGTGCTTATCGCTTTAGTCCTAATCCCGGTGGTTTGTATCTACGGGGAGCTTTCGGTTGGCAGTATGGTAATGATTTGAGTAACGATCAGCCCTTATCCACGGTCGAACCCTTGAAACTGGTTGTTGGGCTAGGCTATCAAGATAGGGCCGATCGTTGGGGTGTGGAATTGACCACAACTTTTGTAGCTAAGGCGAGGGAACAAGCTAACTTCATCAGTATAGCCAGCCAAACCTTTAGCAATGCTTCCCCCGTGCTTGTGAATCCCTATGAACCACCTGCCTATACATTGGTAGATGTGCGTGGCTACTACAACATCACGCCCCAACTAGGCATTACCCTAGGATTGTATAACTTGTTTGATATTGAGTATTACCAGTATTCTGATGTCCGTTCGATCGATACGAATTCCCGCGTCTTTGAAGCTCAACGGGGGAGATCGGGGCAAGCAGGTCGCAATCTTTCGGTTGGCTTAAATTGGCAATTTTAGTGAGGGAAATGGTATGAAAAATTCTGTGATCTATGGCGGTATTGTTGTACTTTTGGGTGTCAGCTTAATCGGTTGCACCCAAGCTCCGATGGTTTCGAATAATCCGCCAACTGCAACTACATTGAGCGATCGTAAGCCTTCGGCTAAGCGGATTGTGGCTCTGTTACCCTTGGGGGCCGATTTAGTCCATCGGTTGAATGCCAGTAAGTTAGTGGGTGTCCCTAGTGGAAGCTACATTGATAAAGATGCGCGATTCAAGGATATACCAAGAGTGGGGGAGCGATCGGCCATGAATCTGGAAAAAATCATTGCATTGAAACCTGATCTGGTCATTGGCTCTGATGTAATACAGGGGCAGTTGTTAGATAAACTGAAACAAACAGGGATTGACGTCTTGCCCTTGAGAACTAGCAGTTGGCAAGATTTGGAAATTGCGACGAAGTCAATTGCCGATCTGATGGGGGCTGATCCCATGCCGATTTTGCAAAAATATCAAAGCTACATCACTAATCCACCGCAAAATGGTCAATCCGTTCTAGTCATTGCAGGTATCCAACCCACATCTTCCCCAAATAAACAAAGCTGGGCTGGCGATTTACTCAGCAAATTCGGCTATCGCAATATAGTGGCTGATTTCCCTGCGAATGGCCGTTTTCAGGGCTATCTTACCCTTTCCCAGGAAAAGATTTTAGAAATGAATCCCGACAAGATTTTTCTCATTGAGGGCGGTGGTGTGCGGCAAAGACCCGAAGAAATTACAACCTTACCTTTCTGGAAAGATCTAAAAGCGGCGAAGAATAATCAAGTTTACATTTTTCACCATGATGGCTTGATTAGTCCTACTAGCGTTGATACAGTAGAGGCAGTCACAGCCCAGCTACGCCAAGCAGCAAAGCCCTAGCAGTCTGGTTACAACTTCAGTCTGGTTAGAAGTTTTTTCTCTAGTACCCCATGCCCTTATTAAACTCATCTCGATCGCATCCCCAATCACTACAAAAGTCACCTACCCCAGCGATCTCGCATCAATCCCTAGGCATTTTATTGGGTGGTGTCATCGCCTTAATCGCAGCAATTTTGCTATCCCTTTCCCAAGGAGCAGTTCAGTTGAGTTTATGGGAACTGTATCAGGCATTGCTACGACAAGGAGATGGCATGATGCAAACGATCGTTTGGGATTTGCGAATTCCTCGGATTGTGGCGGGGGTGTTAGTGGGGGCTGCCTTGGGAATGTCTGGTGCAATGCTTCAGGGAATGTTGCGAAATAGCCTGGCGGATGCCTTTGTTTTGGGGATTTCATCGGGGGCTGGATTGGTAGCGGTGCTCTTAATCACAGTGCTAAAAATGCCGCTATTTGTTCCGATTGGGGCTTGGAGTGGGGCGTTAATGGCTGCGATTGCAGTATATGCCTTGGGCTATCGGGCTGGGCGAATTGTTAATGAGCGCTTGATCCTAGCTGGCGTGGCGATTAGTTCTCTCTTTGGGGCTACGCAAACGGTGATGATTCTGTTTGCCGAAGAGGGGCGTGTACAAACGGTTTTGAACTGGTTGATTGGCAGTCTGAATGGGCGCGGCTGGCCAGAAATTAATCTGGTTGCCCCCTATGTTGCGATCGCGTTAATCATCGGTTGTCTTTTGGGTAAAACGATTAATTTGCTCAATCTTGGGAATGAAATGGCGATCAGTTTAGGTGTAAACTTGGTGCGATCGCGGATGTTGATTGGAGCGATTGCTAGCTTGCTGGCGGCCAGCGCAGTGAGTATGGCGGGATTAATTGGTTTTGTGGGATTAGTGGTTCCCCATGGAGTGCGTTTATTAGTGGGTAATGATTATCGTTGGCTATTGCCCTTGAGTGGCATTATTGGAGCGTTGGTCTTAACGCTTTCAGATTTGCTGTGTCGATTGGGGGCGATCGAGTTCCCAGTGGGTGCGGTGACCGCATTGCTCGGTTCGCCACTCTTTATTTGGCTCCTGTATCGTCGTAGACAGGGGGCTTTATCATGACTTTTACAAGTTCGCAATCAAGCCCAATTTCACGGCCAATCCTAGAAGTGCAGAAAATATCGGGGGGCTACACGGCGGAACCGATCGTTAAAGATATTTTTCTGGAACTCCAGCAAGGCGAATGGCTGAGTCTTGTGGGGGCAAATGGTTCTGGAAAATCAACTTTATTGCGATTGCTCAGTCGGGTATTGCAGCCGCAAGGTGGCATTGTTTTACTGGATGGTAAATCAATTCACCATCAACCGGCGAAACAGGTTGCACGACAGTTGGCAATGCTGCCGCAACAGCAAACAGTGCCGGAAGGACTAACGGTAGAGCAGTTAGTCGCTTTAGGCCGAACGCCCCATCAGGAATGGTGGCAGTGGGAATTAAATGGAGATGATCGTGAGATCGTTGATCGGTCTCTAATCCAAACGCAGTTAGCTCACTACCGCGATCGATCTGTGGAAGAACTCTCTGGGGGTGAGCGTCAACGGGCATTTTTGGCGTTGGCGCTAGCCCAGCAACCGAAGGTTTTACTACTGGATGAGCCAACTACTTACTTGGATATTCACTACCAGTTGGAATTGCTAGAGTTAATACGCCAACTGAATCAAGACCATCAACTGACTGTGGTAACGGTATTGCATGAATTGAATTTAGCAGCACGATATAGCGATCGTATTGCTTTACTCAAAGAGGGCTGTTTATGGGCGATCGGTGCTTCCATGGAGGTTTTAACACCCGCTAATTTACGGGAGGTTTTTCATATTGAGGCGACTCTAGTTGAGACTCCCATTGGTTTACAGATGTGTGCTCTACGATCGCTCCATTAGAGTTGTTGGGAAATAAAACCGTCTCTGGGACAGGGTTTGCCAATCGCGTTACCGATTTATACTGCATCGAGATACCAGTTCCACAAACCTGCTGTATCCAGCATTAAGCGGTTATCGAAATCAGTTCCACAATTACGGTAAATATCCGAGACCAAACGATACTGCTTGATGCTGGCATAAGCATGATTACACTAGGGCAAATGCATCATGTCAATAGGTAGCCATTTTGCCTGCCTTATTGAGAAAGCCAGCAGGAATGGAGTATGATTGAGAATAACCTTATTCCTAATAGTGTTACTCATAGCTTCAGGCACTACTGATATTTTCTGATTAATTTAGATGCGTTTGTCGGCGTTGCTGAACCGGGCCATAAAACAGTTGGTGAGAGCCTTGTGGCTTTATCCCCCATCTGACGAAATCATAGTGTTATTCAGCAATGCCCGTTTGCTCTGATGGAAACCGCTTTTTTCTTGCAATGGCATGGCTTTATGCGTTAACATTTCCTGTTGCCTGCTGCTCTGGTTGACGGTATGTATCTGCGATCGCTGAACCTACGCCATTTTCGGAATTACACTGAGCAGTCTGTGGAGTTTACGGCGGCCAAGACGATTTTGCTGGGACAGAACGCCCAAGGCAAGTCGAATTTATTGGAAGCGGTGGAATTGTTGTCGGCGTTGAAATCCCACCGCACCAGCCGCGATCGGGATTTGATTCAGACCGATGCGGCGGCGGCGCAGATCGTCGGACAGTTGCAGCGGGAAACGAGTGGAGATTTGGAATTGTCGTTGACGCTGCGGGCCAATGGACGGCGATCGGTGGCGTTGAATGGGGTGGCAATGCGGCGGCAGGTGGATTTCCTGGGCACGCTGAATATGGTGCAGTTTTCCAGTTTGGATCTGGATTTGGTACGGGGTGGGCCGGAGTGCCGTCGCCATTGGGTGGATGGGTTGCTGGTGCAGTTGGAGCCGATTTATGCCCATGTGTTGCAGCAGTACAACCAAGTTTTGCGCCAACGGAATGCCCTGCTGAAGAATTTCAAACGGGACACCGATCGGCCCTCAAATTTATTCGATCGGGATTCTTCTAGTGATTTATTGGCGAATTCTCCTAGCAATTCTTCTAGTGATTTAGAAGCTTCGAGTTTGTCTCTGTGGGATGCTCAGTTGGCGGTGGCGGGGACGCGGGTGATTCGGCGGCGGGCGCGGGTGATTCAGCGGTTGATTCCCTTGGCGGAGGCATGGCACCGGGCCATCAGCGCCAGTACGGAGGCGTTAACGCTGCGGTATGCGCCCAATGTGGAACTGCTAGAAGATAGCCCGGAGGTTCTGCAACAGGCGTTTTTGGAGAAGATTCGATCGCGCAGTGTGGCGGAGTTTCACCAGGGGACAACGCTGGTGGGGCCGCACCGGGATGATATTGAATTTACGATTAATCAAACTCCGGCGCGTCAGTACGGTTCCCAGGGTCAGCAGCGCACGTTGGTTTTGGCGTTGAAGTTAGCGGAGTTGCAATTGATCGAGGATGTGATTGGTGAGCCGCCTTTGTTACTGTTGGATGATGTGTTGGCGGAGTTGGATCTGATCCGGCAGAATCAGTTGTTGGAAACGATTCAAGATCGCTTTCAAACGATTATCACTACGACTCATCTGGGTGGATTTGATGCGCAGTGGCTAGACTCTTCCCAGATTCTCTACGTGAAGGCAGGGCAGTTGGTGCCGGAGGAGTTTTAGGGATTTGCAAAGAAATAATATCCCCTCTTCATTCCCCTACCCTCCTACCCTTTTACTCTCCTACCCCTACCCAATTGGGATTTTATTGATGCGCTGCTCCCTTAGGGCGTTTTTGGGGACTCCTCGGTAACGATCGAACGATCGAACTGCACTGAGCCAGCGTGGATTTGGAGGGTGATAATTTGCGCGTCGATCGTGCGGGCGGCGGCGGGTAGTGTTCCAGTGCCGGGATTGACGGGATAGGCAGGGAAACAGGCGGCACTGATGCTTAATCGCAGGGCTGCATCGGCTGGAATTTGAATATAGGTCGCTTGTAGGGGAATGGCAAGGGTAATAGGGGACTCGATCGCTTGCTCAGGCGAGGGCTGCACACGACGATACCCTTGGGCGATCGGCAGCACCTGACCGTTGGGTAATACCTGGGAAAGCACGGCGCAGAGGTCAAAGCTGACGGCATCGCTGTCCACGGTGAGGTGAACGATCGGGGTGCCGCGTAGGTGCCAGGGTTCCGTGCAGGGTTCCGTGGTGTAGGTGAGTACGTCGCTACGATCGTCGAGACTGGCCCGATCGAAAACGCCAGCAGGGGCACTGGCATGGCCTCCAATTGCGGGAACGGGTCGCCAAGGGTCGTGGACGAGGCGATCGGGGGTTGGTGCGGTTGTTGGGGGCTGGGCTGCTAGCGGGGCGGACATGGACGCTAGGCCGGTGGGGTGGAGGTGTAGGAGGGTAGGAGGGTGGGAGGGTGGATGGGTAGGTGGGTGCGTAAAGCTGGTGGGTAGTTGTTTTAGGGATTGCCAAGTGTTGCTGCCCATGGCGAATAATTGCACAGGGTGCTCGATGGTGATTCCGTTGTCGATGCCTTTGAGCCAGTAATCGAACCAGCGAATTTGTAATCGATCGACGGGACTCACCGCAGCGTTGCCGTAGTCAATGATTCCTGTTTTGCGGCCCCAGGGTAAATGCGCCCAAGGCCCGATGATCAGGTGTTGGGGAGCTTGTTGCCGATCGGCTAGGGCTTGATACAAATTCAAGGTGCCGCGCAGGTAGGGATCGAACCAGCCGCCGATGTGTAGCATGGGGAGATCGGCAACGCGATCGTGGTAGGTTTTGGGGGAGAGGGTGGCCCAGTAGGAATCGTTGGAGGGACGGTGGAGCCAGTCGTGGTAGAACGAGTCGGGGGCAAGGTGTTGCAGGAGTTCGGGATTGGCGGGGATGGAATCTTGCAGCGGCAGGTGTTGGGCGGCTTGGCGTAGGCGTAGGAAGGCGGCTTCGTTTCCCAATCGGCGGGCGGTTTCTGCTGCCAGTTGGATGGCCCAGCCCAGGTTGGCTTGTAGGCAAAAGGCGTCGCCTTCGTAGGCCCAATCGGCGTAGAGGTCATTGGCCAGCATGGCGGGGCAGAGGGCTTTCAGGGGGGCGGGGCGATTGACTGCTGCGTAGAGTTGGGTCATGCCTTGGTAGGAGAAGCCGTACATGCCGACGCTGCCGTTGCTTTGGGGCAGGTTGGCGGCCCAGTGAACGCTGGCTTCTCCGTCGCTGATTTCTGAGGCAAAGAGCCGAAATTCGCCTTCGGAACTGCCCCGTCCGCGCACGTCTTGGATTACCACAATGTAGCCGTGGGCGGCGTACCAAGCGGGATGGGCATAGACGACGGTGGAGGCGATCGCGCGTCCGTAGGGTTGGCGCATCAGCAGGACGGGAAAGTCACCGGGGCGATCGGGGGTGTAGATGTCGGCATCGAGGCGGATTCCGTCGTTGGAGAGGAGCGATCGGGTTTGTGGGGGACGGACGGGTAGCATGGAGTTGTGTTGCTTTATTGCAGGGTTTGGAGCAGGGAATTGAGTTGCAGCGATGCATCCGCAGTCATGACGTGACTTTGATAACGCCGCCATAAGAGGGCTTCAACTAATGTTGCTTTGCGTTTTTCGCTTAACTGTTCACCGAACATGGCTAAATCTGGATCTCCGTTGGCTTTCCACTGCTCAAAGACTTGGGCTAAATGGACGTCTGATTCGACGGTTTGTAGTTTTTTGGCTTTGTCGCTAGCGGTTTTAAATGCGGCGCAAGTAAAGACGCCTAATTTGATCAAGGTGTCGCCTGCTTGAGCTTCTACAAAGATTCGCGGCCAATTGATAAGCAGATCTGGGTAGGTGGCTCGCAGCGTTTTCATGGCAGTGGCGCAGGCGGCAATTTCAGATTCTGCTCTCCGGTAGCCCTGTCCTGTGGCTTGAATGACCCGTCCGTCGGCAAAGGTGACGGTTGCGATCGTAGTGTGCAAGATCGTCATATTTTCAGGGGTGGGTGGGACGACGGTTTGGGTGGTTTGAAAGTGGACACAGTCTTCAGGGCAACCTAGACTTTTTAGAATGTCAAAAAGCCGATTTTTTGCATTGTTTTTCATGGGATATCCATTCATTCAGGTTTGGAAAAATGTGCTGTTAGCGTGTTGGTCGGCTAACAACCCTAAAACTGAAAGTTGGGTTTGCACAAAGTTATCTGGAGGGAAGTTGCTCCAAAACCTAGAGCCACCCCTGTTTGATATCAGAAACAAGGGTGGCTCGATCGAATGTTAAAATTCTCGACAAGCCTCCTCGCTGGTCTCAACAGCTTGGGGGATTAGCTGCCCCGCGTTGTAGTCAGCAAATCGGGGTAGCGCTCTAAATTTTCGGGAACCTAGCAACTCCATGCTGGATGCCGTGTCTTCTGGACGGACTTCATGCCATGTCCCCAAGGGTGAACGGAGCTGGCAGGGCGTTGCTATGAGAAACAAGCCTACGGATAAACCAGGGTCGTTGTCAATCCGTATTTTTTGAATTTTTCTTGTATCATTAAGCACCCGTGTTGTTTGGGGTGAAGGTGTGATGGGACCCAAGATGAATTAATGCTGTCGATCGTCGTTTGTTTGTGTTGGGTTTAGGATTGTCGATCGTGTTGCCTTATGTATTTGATAATAAGTTTTCAGATTTCACAAAGGGTTTTCTTTTGAAGGTTGACGACGATCGGGTGGTTTAAGAATGGTTAAATTGTCCAATCTTCAAGGGTGAGGGTTTGAATTTGACCGAAGTCTTTGGTGTTGCGCGTGAGGAGGGTGGCTTGATGGGCGATCGTGATAGCAGCAATTTTCAAATCGTTGTTGCCTAGGCGGAGATAGGATTGCCGGAGGTTTTGGTGGATTTGGGCGGCGGCGGTGGAAAAGGGCAGAAGGTCGATCTCGCGATAGTGAAGGGTATGGTTTTGGAGGAAGCCATAGGCGATAACCTGTGCATCGCTCGTCTTGGCGTTGGAAAGGTAGGCAAGCCAACCCCGCGATTGTTCTTCGTAGGTGACGATCGTTGTGGCGAAGGGTTGATTGGTTGCGATGAGGCGGGTGAGGAGGGTTTGGCCAAGGGATGAGCCGCGTTGGATGAGGCTGAGATGATCGGTATCCAGCAGGTACATTATTCGGGTTGGGTAGGTTCTAAGGAATCAGGAGATGAGTTACGCCATGCTTGGCCGAGGCGTTCCATTTCGTCGAAGGCGGGACAATCGGCAAAGGTGCCGAAGACATTTTGCCACCAGGGGTGAAGGCTGGGTTGGAGGAGTTGTTTGATTTGGGCGAGTTCGGTTTCTAGTTGGGAGACCCGGTGTTCGAGGGTTGGGGTGGCTGGCTGGGTGTTTGGGGTGCTCATAGGTTTCTATTAGCAGAGGGACTATGTTTCGATTATAAACGATCGTTCCTAGGCTTTTGGGTCAGGCTAAGTTGTGGATTTTGCAAGGTCGATCGTAGTTTGTTTGTGTTGGGTTTAGGATTGTCGATCTGGTTTCCCTAGGGATTCAGCAGTGTTACTTTCGAGGATGGCACTTAGGGATTCGCGGTATTGTTTGCCGAGGTGCATGGCTTCATCGTAGTTGGGGGCATCGGCGAAGCTTTCGAGGATTTCTTGTCGCCAAGGTTTAATAAGCTGTTTTGTGGGGGGGGAGTTGGGATTTCATGTGGGCAACTTCTCGTTCAAGGTTGGCAAGGTGGGTTTCAATCTCAGCATTGGACATGAATTTATAATTTTTATCACTAGGGTTGACTTATCTCTGGTTTCTTCGTAAGCTTACTTGCCATAGCGATCGCCATGGACATCCTTCTTTGAGTTGACAGGTTGGCATGAAGCGTGGGGTCGCTGGGTTCCCAGGAATTTAGGGCACTACTCGGGATTGATGGCACAACCCCAAGTAGCTATTCCCCCTCGCTGGTTCAGCAGCAAGGCGGCTTGATGAGGATTTTAGCATCTGACCGAGCCACTCTTGTTTGTGATGTCAAACGGGGTGGCTCTAAGTTTTTGGGCTTTCTTCCAATGCACAATAGGAGAAGCTCAATTATGGCGAAAGGTTCTAGTGATCGCTCCGATCTCTCGATCGAACAGTTGCACCCATACTATCGACTCCAGCTTTTTGGCACAAAAAATACGGTGGAGTCAATCATTAATCGATTGCATACGATGGGGTTTGTCGATCGGGTGTATTGGGGTAAACCTATGCCGGTTCCCGGTGTGGATGGGGAATGGGTGAGTGTGTTGCAGCGGCGTTGGTGAAGCCTGAGGTGCAGCAGTCCCGCAGATTTCACTGGAGTTGACTAATCTGCGGGCACCTTCTATGACAAGAAAAATAGAAGAAAGCTCAAGCTGCTGTTCCTTATCGTCATCAGCAGAGACATTAAATGGGTAAGAATAGCTATACTGAAGCCAGTGTGCTCCATTGGTAACTGAGCTTATTAAGTTGACTAGCGTTCATTTCATCCAAAGTTAGAGTCTACAGTGAATTCTATTCTTGCCGAACGAATCAACCATATAGAGAGTTTAGAAGCTCTACATCTAAAATATCTCACAGAGATGATGCAGGCTGATAGTGGAAAAATCTTCGGAGTAGACTTGCTTGCTCAAGCAGCTTTCAAGCGTTCTATGTCATTATGTGCTGGCTTTGCTTGTCTTGTTAAGAGCAAAAACTATTTATCTGCAGCAACCCTCGTAAGACTACAACTGGATACATGCTTACGTTTCTTTGCTGCGTTTATAGTCGAGCATCCTCATGACTTCGCCCAAAGCATCTTGATGGGTGTCCCGGTCAGAAATCTCAAAGACCGCTCCGGGCAGCTCATGACGGATCGTTATCTAGTCGAAACTCTTGGCAAACAATACGATTGGATGCCTCGCGTATACACAGCAACCTCTGGCTTCATTCATCTTTCAGAGAGGCATATGTTTTCTGTTTGGCAGCCGAGTGCAGAAGGAGAACTGATGATTGTCATTGGGCCAACTGATGATCAACTAGAGGATGATCTTTGGATAGAACTAGCTGATGCTTTCCTTGCTTGTACAGACGCATTATTTGAATACCTAAAGAGTTGGATTTTTACTAAACAAAATCCAGGGCTAGTTGCCGAGGTGATGCGACAGCAAAAAGTGTAGCAATTTTAGATCACATTAGGAGCTTTAGATGAGCCGATTTGATGATGCAGTAGATGCACTTTCCCAACTTAACTCTCGTGAATTTGGCTATTTATTAAGTGCCAGTCGTTATGCTGGCAACCTCGCTGATTCTGCTCAACTTGATGACCTACAAGATGCTCTTGAACAATTGACTCAGGGATTGGCAATTGTTTATCTGTTTGCAATTTTTGAGGACTATTTCTCAATCGATGAGATCAAAAAAAAGCATGGCGCTTTAGATGAATATCTCGCATACCGCCATATCAGACATTCGTTTGCTCATAAACCACTAGGGAAACGTGCCAAAGTGCATCGAGCAGAATTTGAGAAATTAATAAACACAGGTAATCTGGATCACCTGTTGATATGGGATCAGCAAAATGATTTGATTTATCTCAGGACTGGGATTGTTGAACAGATACGGACGTTTCTAGTTAATTCTGTTGCCCGCATTGCAGTTTGAGATTAGTACTTAATGTGCAGTAGATTGCTTAATAATAAGCAACAGGTACAACTCTTGAAGCTTCTACACGTCAGCATGATGGAACGCGATCGCGCCTTGGAGGCTACGGAGTAAAGGTCTTTTCTAAAAACCGAGGTTTTCAGAAAATTTCGGTTTTTAGAATCAAGAATTCACGGCTTGCCAATACGCTTGATACATCTCCTCGGAAAAACAGGTGAATACAACTTGCTCGATCGTGGAATTCGCCTCTAAGAACTGGATTGTTTCCGCGATCGCGATTTGTGTGGCCTGATCGATCGGATAACCATACACCCCACAGCTAATGGCCGGAAAGGCGATCGTTTTGACCTGCTGTTCCACCGCTAGCGCCAACGAATGTTGATAACAGGATGCTAATAAGGCTGATTCCCCTTGGGTGCCCCCCTGCCAGACAGGCCCAACGGTATGAATAATCCATTGCGCAGGTAAGTTATATCCCCGCGTGATTTTAGCCTGTCCCGTTTTGCAGCCGCCCAGCGATCGGCATTCTGCCAGTAGTGCTGGCCCTGCAGCTCTGTGAATTGCACCATCCACGCCCCCACCGCCCAATAAAGACGTTTTTGCTGCATTGACAATGGCATCCACTTTTAGTTGGGTAATATCTGCTTTAATAATTTCAATTCGACTTAGCATAGCGTTTTTCCATTGACTTTTTATCGAACTTAATACTCTCAACACCGATCTCAACGCAGCGTTGTCTTTCCTATCCTCATAATTACTTCGGATAACTAATTCGTTGATGGTTAGATTGTTGCCAAACCTGTAGAAAAATTTTGCCAATTTGGGAAAGATCCTCCCGCGACAGGTTAGAGTTCGCGAGTTGTCCGTCTTGCCACCGAGCGCGAAGAATTTTTTGAATCATATTGTTGGCAACTTCCGGAGTGGCGTCTTTAAGCGATCGTAGCGCCGCCTCACAGGAATCCGCCAGCATCACAATTCCCGTTTCCCGCGACTGGGGTGCAGGCCCGTCATAGCAAAAATCAATATCCTTGATAACCTTACTCGTATCCTGTTGGGCTCTCTGCTGGGCGCGATAGTGAAAATAGGCGATCGCCATGGTTCCTTGATGTTCTGGAATGAAGGCTCGAACGGCTTTTGGTAATCGTGCTTTTTTCGCCATTACAATACCTTCAGTGACATGCTTTTTAATGATTTTCGCACTTTCCCAAGGATCATCGATCAAATCATGTTTATTGACCCCACCCATTTGATTTTCAATAAAGCCCATGGGATCATGCATTTTACCAATGTCATGGTATAGCGTTCCTGTGCGTACCAATTCAACATTACAACCCAATTCCCGGGCCGCCGCTTCCGCAAGATTGGCGACAAAAATCGTATGCTGAAAGGTACCGGGAGCTTCCGCTGCAAGGCGCTTGAGCAACGGTCGGTTGGGATTAGCCAATTCCAGTAGACGAATGGTGGGAGCGAGGTCAAAAAATTGTTCGAGGTAGGGACTCAGCCCGATCGCAGCAATGCTCCAAATGACACCTAATAGTGCTTGCATTCCCATCTCCGTGACTAGGGTATAACTCACCCCCCCCGTCACCAGACCGATGAGTCCGTAGGCAATGCCTTGCAGCAAACCAATCAACAAACCTAACAATGCTTGCTCTTCCCGCGATCGTAGTTTCCCAGCCACCATAGCGGCCAGCAGCCCCCCCAACAGACTCGGCAACCATTGCTTAAGCCCTAAAACCATCCCGACCGGAAGCAGCCCACCCAGTCCTGCGGTAATCAAAATTGCAACGGGTGAGCCATAAAACGTACTCGTTAAAATTCCAATCATTGATAAATTTGGGACAGGAATTTTTAACATAATTAGCAATGGTGTGGAGAGTGCTAACAAAAGGACTAACACATCATCCCGACGACGCCACTGGGGGCTTAAGGCAAGAATTAGCCGAGAAATACTAATCACCACAACGGCCATCCCACCCCCAAAAACCAGCAATCCAATCCAATTGGTTCGCCGCTGACTAAGGCCAAAATGCTCTAAGAGTAAAAACTGCGATCGTTCGATTTTTTCACCACCGTAGATGATCACAGCATCTTTGCGAATGGTAATCATCTGAGGCGGAACTTCGTTGGCACTTTTTTCCGCCGCCGCCTGAATGCGGGTAACATCGGGAACTAAATTTGGCTGGAGCGCCAATTGCAGCAGATTTTTAGCCGTAGTTTGTGTATTGGCCGGGAGGCCGCCTTGAACTTGTAAGTCGATCGCCTGACGTAAGCTTTCTTCAGGCAATCCTGGAGAAATGCCCTGCGCCAACATGCGATCGGTAATTTTGCTAATCGTGGCTTGTACCTGCTTCCACGAAGAGTCTGACCAATCTAACAAAGCCGGATCAAATTGGAATTTAGAATCAACAAATGTAGCATCTTGAAGTGCTGAGATTGCAATTTGATAAGCTTGACGGCTCTCTTGAACAGTGCGCAGAAATGGGCTAAAGTCCGCAGAAGGTTGGCGACGGAGATAGGCTTGAATCGCTTGAATGACTTTTTGTTGAACAGGATTTTTGCCAGCCGTTAATTGCAATCGTTTGAGGCGCTGTGGGTTTTTGCCGATCGCCTTGGATTGCTTGAGAATATCGGTCTGAATCGCCTGCCACTCAGCATCACTTAACTTGCGGAGAGATTGTTGAATGGCGATCGTAAAATCTGCCGTTTTTAAATAAGGCAATGGCCCTGCTAATTTCCGAATGCGGTTACCTTGCTCAAACATCCGTTGTAATTTCTGTTGGGTTGCCGCCTGCACCTGCGGATCGATCATGACAAAGCGATTGACATCTTTACGCGCCTGTTGCTGCTTTGCTTCGGTCGCTTCGGTGTCCTCCACACTTCCATCGGTAGGGGCAATGATCGTTTGGGTCGCTGTTTTCCCGATCGCAAGTTGGGGCTGGGAATAAAATCGTTGTCCTAGTGCAATGGTCAATGAAGTCACCGCAATCAATCCAAACAACTGAGGATGAAGATGACGAATAACTTGAGCGAAACGTTTTGACATAGTAAGTTCCTGATCAATAACGTTATGAAATCAGCCTGATTCCTAGTAAAAGTCGGGTTGTTTCTTCAATCTCCGCTCATCGATCGAGGCATCTTGATTTGCAGTAAATGGGTGCACCCCACTTTGGTAGCCCTCATCCTAAATCCCTTTCCCAGAGCGGAAGAGGGATTTTAAGTCTGACCTTCCTATCTTGGGAGAAGGGGCTGGGAGATGAGGGCCAATTTGCAAAACGGGGATGCATTCGCAGTAAACTTAATGTTGCTCTAGAAATTCCTAAATACCCATTCACAAGACAAGTATGGGGTTCCGCTACACTATTTAATTTCGTTACATTGAAATTGAATTCAGAAATTATTCGCTCACAAATATCCATTTTTGACTCATCTTTGAGGTCATTAATTGGGGCGCACGATTCAACTTTAGATAATCAAGTTTTATGAGTAATTAAATTTTGAATAAAACATAAACTAAAAAGGGAAATGAAGCCGCTGAGCTTATGCTAAATCTAGAGCGTATCTGTAAAAGATAGGTATCTGTAAAAAATAGGTGAAAACCATTACATTTTTTTGAATAGGAAGCTGCCGGAAATAGGAATCTATTGAGACAGTAAATTGCAACAGTTATTAGACAAACTCTAGCCTCCTAAGCATCCTGACAAAATCGCAATTCACCGATTCTCTTGGCCATAATACGGCTGGTCAATGAAGGTGTCCGGGAAATCACCGTTTAGAAAGCCCCCATTACGCCAATCTCATACGCCAATTTCAATTGTGTCAAATTCTAATTACGTCAAATCCCAATTACGCCAAACCCTAATTACACCAAGTTGCCTACAATAATCACTCTCCATTATTACAGCGAAATCATGATCCATTCTTGGTTAAGGTCGATTGCGCGATCGCAGATTCAAGGCCCGAGGCGCTGTAACCGCTGGAATGGTCATGGTCGATCGCAGTTGTGGATCAACGCCCGCCCAAGCAAGCAGCAACTGCATCGCCAACAATTCACACTGATACTCATTCAAGGACCCATTCAACCAGTGCCCATTCAAGTGCTCATTCCAAGCTGATTCCGAGAACACCTGGTTTTCTCCCATCGGTTTTTCTAGTCCCAAGTCTGCCAATCCTGAGTCCGCAACCGTTGTCCCTCTTCGCCATGCAATCGGGAAGCCCATCACACCATTGTAAGCTCCACCCAACGCGCCTGCCAGGGCTCCAACTAGGATTAAGTTCTCCGTTGGGTATATGGATTGATGGATCGCCCGGTTGATGGTTGTCATTACATCCTCGGGCGTTGCAAGGAAGCAATAAAGAACCTGCAAAACCTGCTGAAATTCCACGGGAATCTGCGATCGGGTCTGCAACCATTGCTGCACAAAATATAGACTGCGTTGCTGGGTCAGCCAGTCTTCCAAGGCCCGCAAATGGAACTGTTGGACCCCCCATTCTGTGCTGAAATCTTTCCAATCCGTCCTGGTAGGAAACGCCGTTAACCAAGGTTGCAGGGATTGGGCTGGGGCAGCGAGTTTTCCGGGATCCCCGAGGGCAAGGGCCAGTCCCCCTGCTACCAGCCCCAGCAGGGAGCAATGCCGCGGACTCAGATGGGGGATGAGTGTTTCCAGGGTATGGTTCAGTGCCTTCGGACTTTCATGGCCGTACAACAAATAGGGTAACAACCCGATTGCAACGTTGAGCGGATGAGTAGTCTGATGCAACCAAGACTCATTCAAGCCAGGATATGGATTAGTCGAAGACGAGTCCGAGGAAAGTGCATCAAGGCTAGCCAGCAGGCGATCGTCGTTGGTTTCTCTTCTGACTGCCAGTAAATTCTGGGTAGACTGGATCAACCGTTGACCCAGAGAAGACGCTGGGGGCAATTGTCCCAAATCCTGGGGGGGAGATTGGGGGCAAAAGTGCTGTGCTGCCATTAATTCTCCAAGAACTGCCCCGAAAAGACTGCCCTGGAACCGGAGTAGTAAGGGATAGGGAATCCGGGTCATCGTTGCTTGCTCCGTAAATTAATCCGTAAACGACTCTAATCAATGGCTCCGCGAAGGACGAAACAATGAGGAATCGCAAGATTTTGTCCCCGGACAGGTATCGTAGAGCACTGACGATCCTTGAGCAGAGAATCTACGATCGCCCCTCCATCCACGGCCTCTGAGTCAAATTGGCAGTCCGAGTCACATTCAAGCCTGAGTCAAATCTAAGTCCAATCTAAGTCAGAGATAGTATAAACTTCAGGGGAGTTAAACGTCTTCGTGACAAGCCTAGTGGAGTGTCAGGATTAATTTTGTGAGTTTGAGCGAGAATGGATTTAGGATCTGATTGGTTCTGAAATCCACTCTTGTAGGAATATCGTATGGGCAAAGTGTACA
>NZ_JBLZFX010000008.1:0-106686 GCF_050753345.1 Alkalinema pantanalense CENA528
CGTCGAAAATAACGTCACGAAAAAGGTCACTTGCGGTTTGCGAAAATGCCCACTTTTGCAAGTAGGCTTTGTACAATATTTTCCATATGGCTATCCATCCGGTGCGTTTTGGATTAATTTGCACCCTATCCGATGGATAGCTTCTCTGTCCACTCCTGCCTCGCTAAAATTGTCCGGACTATTGATGTAAAAGACAGAGAAAAATAATTTTAAGCGGTGAGGTTCCTGCTACAAAGCTTGTGACGACGCCTGATTATTCTTGAAGAAATAGGAAGGACTGCGCGATGACTAGAGATTGCTAGAGATCGCGGAAGATTGCTAGGTCGATCGGTCAATCCATGCGCCATTCCCTTGCATAAGCTAGAGAGCATTCTAAGTAGATCTTCGTAATTCCTTCGGTGAACAATTTCACGGGGGAAGCCGTCATCTTTACCCAAACGGAGACCGATGCCGGGGATGGCTCTGCCTATGGGCAGCGCGATCGCTGGAGTTGGTGCTTGGGTTCTTCACTCCCTGCTAGATCTTCTATGAAACCTCTTCAGCTGCTTGCCGTGAGTACTGCCCTCAGTGCTGCGATGGTCACTTACTTTATTCCTAGCGCGATCGCCCGTACGGAAATTTTTGGACAGCCAGGGCGGGATGGCATCTCTGGCCGCAGTGGCCGCAGTGGAGAGGATGGCCGCAGCCAATCCATTCAACTGACCAATGGCCCACAATTGCTTGACCTGTCGGGAACCAATGGCGAAAACGGTGACCATGGCGGCTCTGGAGAAGATGCCCAGTACTGCCGCTCTCCTCGCAACGTTGCCTACAATTTGCAAGGGGCCAGTGGGGGCCATGGCGGGAATGGTGGGAATGGCGGCAACGGTGGGAATGGTGGGAATGTGACCATTTTCTTGAGTGAACTGACGCAACTGCGGAATTTGCAACTGCGCAATTCCGGTGGCACGGGTGGCCTAGGGGGGCGGGGTGGCCCAGCGGGACGGGGCTGTGAACCTTATCAGCCGACCTGGACGATCGAGATTTGCGAATGGGCGTTAATGCGTCGGCCTCGCAAGGATCCCAATGCCAGTTGGCAGGAAGTGGAACGCGAAAAGCAAGATTGCGAAGAATCGGGCCACAAATCCTACGAGCATGACAATGAAACTTACGAATATCGCTGGGAACATCGCGGCGTAGTCGATCACGATCGCTACTATGCTGAAGCGGGGCCAGCGGGAACGCCGGGGCAGGATGGCCGCAGGGGCACGAATGGTAGCTATGGAACAGTGTCTGTGGTGCCGGGGGGGCAGATTCCCCAGGAAAATCTGACGGTGCGAGCTGCGATCGGGCAAATTCAAGGTCAATCGATCGGGCTCCTGAAAAACAATTGGCTGAATAGAACTGATTTAGTGCAATCCCTGGCTCCTGGCTCGGACGTTTCCGGTGATTATCAACTCCTGCAAACCGTGCGGAACCAGTTTCAAGTCGAGTGGAAAACCAATAAGTCCCTCGATCTTCTCGGGAACCCAGAGATTGCGGCCCGCATTGACGCGATCGGGGATTTATCGTTCCAAATTCCAGGTCACTTGGAATACCGCAATACCCGCAACGATAAGGGTTACAAAATTGAAATTGTCAATGGAATTGCGCCGGGAAGACTCAAGCAAATCAAGTTTCGGGGTTTTGACCAATTTAAAGATGCCCGTAACTTTGCGCTAATTGATGAAGGCAAATTAATGCAAGAAATTACGAGTCTGGAGGTAGAAGTCAACGTCAGTGATGACAAGAAAACGATTTTTGATACCTATGTCATCAGCAATAGTAACGGCAAGCTATCCACTGCGAATTCCATAACCGTTTTGGGCGATATTTATAAACTCCAACTCAGCGAGGAATTTGCGCCGTTGCTGCAACCGGGTAAACTGCTCACCTATACGATTACCACCACCCAAACCACCCGATCGGGAGCCACCTATCAAGCGCAAATGCGAGTCAAACAAGTGGTCGATCAAGTGACCTTTCCCACGGTGGAATATTTGCCCAGCCCATAGAATGCGCAGAACCTTAGGCGGCGGGTTGGGTGCTGTCTGCCGTACCTATCATGGCCCGATCGGCTTTCTGAATTGCATAGACTGCCGTCTTCTGTTGACGACCCCGCAGTTTGAGGTTTTCTACTGCATATCCCGGAACTTTGTGACCCACTTGAATAAAGGTGTCCTCACTGATCAAAATATCGTAACAGTTCTGTTGATGGAGTTGTTTATTGAGCGCTTCCAGCCGAGCGGCCACATTGACTGCATCGCCTAGGATAGAATAATTCACCCGTTTGGCTCCGCCAATGCTGCCAGCGACGACTAAGCCGGTGTGGATGCCAATGCCAGCCCGGATGGTGGGTTTACCGGCCTTGTGCAGTTGTTGATTGATTGAGGTGAGACGTTCCTGCATGGAGATCGCAGCGGAAACGGCATTGAGCGCATCCTGTTGAATCGCTTCTGCATCAGAGCTGGGAAAGGGAATGCCAAACACAGCCATAATGGCATCACCAATGTATTTATCAACAACCCCATGGTGGGCATGGATACAATCCGTCATCACATCGAGATATTGGTTAAGCCAGTCTAGTAAATCACAGGGAGACATGGTTTCGGAAATCGAGGTGAAACTTCGAATATCCGTAAACAAAACCGTCACAACCATTTCCTGGGCTGTTAACTGTCCCTGTTGAAAGATTTCGCTGCGATGGTTCCAGATCAGCTTGGCGGTTTCCGGGGCGACGTGACGGGCAAAAAGGCGCATCACCAGTTGCTTTTCCCGTTGCTCTAGCAATTGCAAGCCAGTGCCCGCGATTAAAAAGGTGCCGATCGGGGCGAACGTGGGTAACCAGAGATTGAAGCCCATCAACGCACCCACCGCCAGGGCAATCCAACCGCAGGGCAAGGCTAAGGCAACGATCGTCCGCTGGCGAAATCCGAGGGGAAAGAGTACTAGGTTGGAAATGATGCCAATGCTCACCAAGATTAATAAATGAATCCAGTCCGGCGATCGCTGGAGCAAGCGCTGGTTCAACAAATTATCAATCACTGCCGCGTGCATATAGACGCCGGAGGTGGGCAAATGCTGCTCTAGGGAAGTTTGTAGCGGATCGTTGCCCGTTGCCGTGACGCCCACGAGCACAATTTTGTTAGCAAAGGCTTGGGGATCGACTTTGCCTTGAAGAATGCTAGCGAGGGAGTAGGTGGGTACGCCTTGAGGGCCTTGGGTCAATCCCGGCCAATTAATCCAAGCGGTTTGTTCCAAGTGCTTAGCCTTGGGGGGCGGCAAAGCGACTGGCTTGGCCAGCGGTGGTTGATCAGGGGCTTGGACAATTTGGCTGAGGCTTTGATTGTAGGCTTGTAGCATTGCCACACTCAGGGACGGAAACCCTCGAATGTAGAGGTCAATTTGGCGATAGACCCCATCGGGATCGGGACGGCTGTGGATGTGGCCTTGGCCCGTGACTTGGCTTAACTGGGGTACCAAGTTAATGACTTTCTTATCCCGATTGGCCGCGATCGCAATCACCGCTTTGCCGTTAATTTCCAGGGCTTGGGCAAACTTGGCATCCTCTGGGGTGGGTTCTGCAAACAGCAGGTCAAAGCCAACGGTGGCGGGTTGGGAGGCTTCTAGGGTTTGTAGGAGATCGGCGTAGAGATGGCGCGGCAGGGGAAATTGGCGGTAATGCTCCAATGTGGCATCGTCGATCGCGATGACGACCAGACGATCGTCCCAGCCAGGATGGGGCAATTGTTCACGAATTTGGAACAGCAAGTTATAGCCTAACCGTTCCAGCGGTTGCCATGCCCCGGCTTGCCACAGCCCACAGCCCAGCAAGACTGCCACCGCAGCGGGGGTGATCCGGCGACTATTCAAACAATTTTCCCAATATCTGGCAAGGCGAGTTTTGCACCGCTGCCACCTAGCTTGAACGGTCACCATGGTGATTGCATCCTAGAAATTGATTGACCGCTGGATTGATTTATCGCAGCCAAATGGTGTGGATTTTTTCGTTGCCGAGGGGAGTTCGGACGACGATCGTGGCCCAATTCCGTTGCTGGGTGGAGGACTCTAGGTGAAAGCTGCCATCCCGCGCAACTTCCAGTTCCTGATTTTCATAGATGACTGTATTGATCGGATCAACATGCCCCCCCACCCGCACGAGGCCCGATCGATAGGCATCAGCGGTTTTAAGCTTAAGGGAGAGATCTTCTACTGTGGGGCGGGCGGGGGTGGGCGGTTCACCGGGATAAATCAGGGAGGAGTAGCCTGCACCCACCAGGATGCTTTGCCCTTGGGCTTCGGCAGAGACGGTTCCTTCGTTGGTGAGGATGGCGGTGCGACCTTGGGGACTGACGGCCACACCAAATTCCGTTCCGCGCACGCCTGCAATGCCGGAGGGGGTTTTGACTTCCAAGCGAGACCCTTTGTTGGTGAAGGGACGCACTTGCAGAGCGACTTGGCCCCGGTAGACCGTCAGAAGCGTTACGCGGCCCCCGTCGGCGGCAATGGTGAGGTTACGAACGGTGAAGTCGGTCTTTTCGGCGACTTTGACAATGCCGATGTTGGAGTCGATGCCGACTACTGCGCTCGATCGTGGTCCGGTGGTGAGTCCTTGGCCTGCGCTGAGGCGATCGCCCGATTGGGCGGGGCGGGGGCGCGAGCCTTTGTAGGTGACTTTCCCTTGGGTTTGTCTGACTTCTAGGCTGCGTTGGCCTTTGGGAAGTGTGACGTCGTTGGCCTGGACAGCGCTAGTTCCCAGGAGTAAGCCGATGCTAGTTGTCAATAATAATCGGGTTAATCTTTGTAGCGTTACGGTTGAGTGCGGTGCAGTGAGAAAAAGATTGAGAGAAGATACCGGGAAGTCAGCCATAGCAAGTTCTGTTTGAGTAGGAAATATGTCAATCCATGTGTAAATATATCGAGTCGGTTGCGTATAGAAAAGCACTAGGATCCTCTTCTCTTTAGCATCCGTATTTTCCGGATAATTTGGGTTTCAGGCATTCAATCTAATAATCAGGAATCCCAAAATTCACTGACGAGTAACGGCTGAATTTGCTCCTGTAGAGGCTGTATTTTGGTTTGCACTATATCCCAGAGCACTTCATCTTCAACCTGAAAATAGGCATGGGCAAGGATGTCGCGGAGTCCTGCAATCTTGCGCCATTCAATGGCAGGGGCCCGATCGCGGATATCCTGCGGAATTTGTTTGACGGATTCGCCAATGATTTGCAAATTGCGGGCGACGGCATCGATCGTTTTCTCATCGGCCACAAATTGCTCGAAGGTTAGCCCTTGGGTATAGCGTTGGATTTTGGTACAGGCGTGCAGGATGTCCTCTAAATACAGCCGAAGATTACGCGACATGGATGGCTTCCCGCTCGACGGTCTGGCGAATTTGGGGTTTGAGGGATTTCCAGCTAACCAGATCAACCTGTGTACCCAGTTGGTCTTCTAGGTACAACTTGACATCCATGTAGCGATCGAAGGTGAGCGGAGCGTCCCAATCCACCAGAATATCGACGTCACTGTCTGCATGGGCATGATCGCGGGCGACGGAACCGAAGATCGATAACGAGCGTACACCTAGCCCTCTAAGTGCTTCTCGATGCTGTCTTAAAATGGCTAGGACGGTCTCGCGTTGCATACGGATTGCTTAATGGTTGCCTAAATTGTAGGTTTTCTAGTTTGCGTCCTGTGATGGATTTAGGTTTCTTATAGCTCTATTGTAAGTCCAAGTCTCATGGGATCACGGTTTCGGGTAGCATGGAGGCGCTAGTTTCGTGACAGGTTGCAGATTTCCCATGACGATCGCGCCCCTTTCTTGGTCTGAACTGGAAGCTTTGACGGATTTTCAACTGGATTATGTCAATGGCCCGACGAATGCCCAGTCGCGGTTGCGGTTGTTTGGGCAGCCGGAGTCGGCGGTGCGGGTGACGTTGTATCGCGATCACCATGCTTGGTGTCCCTATTGCCAAAAGGTGTGGTTGTGGTTGGAGGAGCAGCAGATTCCCTACCGCATTGAGAAGGTGACGATGTTTTGCTATGGGGAGAAGGAGCGCTGGTATAAGCAGAAGGTGCCTTCGGGAATGCTTCCGGCGATCGACTTAGATGGGCGGCTGATTACGGAAAGTGATGATATTTTGTGGGCGCTGGAACGGGCCTATGGGCCGCTGGGTCTGGGCATGGAAGATCCGCAGGTGTTGCCGTTGCGGCGGTTGGAGCGCTTGTTGTTTCGGGCTTGGTGTAGCTGGTTGTGCTATCCGGCCCGATCGCGGCAGGAGGACGATCGCAGTCGATCGCAGTTTGTGGAAGTGGTGCAAGAGGTGGAGGCGGCATTGGCGAGGACACCGGGGCCCTATTTTCTGGCGGAGTTTGGCACGGCGGATGTGATTTTTACGCCCTATGTGGAGCGGATGAATGCCAGTTTGTTCTATTACAAGGGGTATTCGTTGCGGGAGGAGAATCCTCGGTTGTCGGCCTGGTTTGACGCGATGGAGACGCGATCGACCTATCGGGGGACGCAGAGTGATTTCCATACCCATGCCCATGATTTGCCGCCGCAGATGGGGGGCTGTTATGGCAATGGGTCAGCGGAGATGCAGGCGGCGCAGCAGCAGGTGGACGGTGGGCCTTGGTTGGGGTTGCCGGATGTGACCTATCCAGAGCCGGAGGATTCCCGATCGGAGGCGTTGTTTCGGGTGTTGAAGCATCGATCTAAGATTATTCGGGTGAATCCGGCGGAGGATGGTGCGTTTGAGGTGGCGTTGCGCTGTGCGTTGACGTACATGATGACGGGGGAACGTTGCGTGCCGCCGGAGGGAATGGATTCGGCGTTGCGGTATTTGCGCGATCGCATTAGTGTGCCTCGGGATATGTCGATCTATGCGGCGAAGCGATTACGGGAAGCGCTGGAGACAACGGCGGCATTAGTGGGCGATCGACCAGGGGTGCCGATTCCAGTGAAACACCGTCGCGATCAGGATCCGGCTAATTTTGTCAATGCTAGTTGATAGGCATTGATGATTGTTGGGGGTGATTCCTGGTCATTATCCCTGGACATTATTCCTGGCTGGTGGGTTGGATGGCTCGTAGAATTAGCCAACTGGAGAGGGTAAGCCAGAGGAAGGCGAGGATGTAGGCGATCGTCATCATTTGCCTAATCTTGTCGGTGAGGTGAGTCCAGTAGGTGGAGTCGTAGGTGAGGCAGAGGGCACCGACGACTTCCCCGGACTGGGTTTTGATGGGGCCGTAGATGGAAACCCAGGTGCCGAATTCGTTTTTGTAGGGGGTGAGGTTGACGACGACGTCGGTTAAGCCTTTTTCCATTTCGCTGAGGTTGCCGTCGATCAGACTGTGGTAGGGGGAGGCTTGGGTGGGGTTGGTGATGCGGTTGAGGTCGCCGACTAGGATGAGCTTACGATCGGGGTTGCGGGTGTAGGTTGCGGGAAAGGCTTTGGGGGTGATTTGGTGGACGGTTTGTAACCAGTCTTGGTGCGCTTGGTAGAGGGGGTTGGTGCTGGGTTCGGTTTGGCCGGGGGCGAGGCTGAGTCGGCTGAGTTGGGCAAATTCGTCGCCGTCGATGCCATCTAAGGCTCCGTCGAGGGTTTCTTCCATGGTTTGCTCGACCTGTTGTTCGGCGATCGTGCTGATGCGCCAGTAGAGGACGGTGAGTCCGGCGGCGGCGAAGAGGAGGTTAGCGATGATGGTGGTGAGGACGACGATCCATTTGGCTTTTTGGCGGGCGTTGAGGCTGGCGGTACGGGCGTTGAGGCTGGCGGTGATGTAGGCGCTGTGGTTGGCGGTGGGGCGGGGGTGTTTGCTGATGCCTTGGCTGAGCCAGGTTTGGGCGGCAGTGAGGTCGCTGCCGCGCAGGAGGTAGCTACAGTCTTGTCTGTGATGTTGCCATTCGATCGAACGCACGAGGAGGCGGGTGTGGGCACGAACGTAGTCAAGGTCGGTGTCGAGGGCGGTGATCAGGTCTTGGAAGGCTTGGGCAAAGTTGTCGGTTTCGCGGGCGAAGATCCAGTTGTGTTGGGAGATGCAGCGGTGGACGGTGGCCATGTCGAAGCCTTCGCGCCAGAGGAGGGGGAGGAAGCGTTTGTTGTGTTTGGCGGCGTGGTCGATTTCGTCGCGGCAGACGCTGGAGAGGATGGAGTCGGGGCTGATGATGAAGATGAAGCTGTCGGCGGCTTCGATGCCGCGTTGGATGGATTTCCACCAGTCTTCGCCTTTGTTGATGTCGTCCCAGTCGATCCAGGGGTCGCGGCCTAGGGCTTGGAATTGGGCGACGAGTTTTTCGACGAAGGCTTTGTCGCGGCGGGAGTAGGAGATGAAAACGTCGTTTTTGCTGACCCAGTGGGTGGGTTGGATGGGGTCTGGGGTGATGGTCTGGCCCATGGCGCGATCGCGGATCAAGTTCAGGAATTTCCGCAGTATAGCAAGGGAAAATTGGGGGGTTGGAAATCTTTGATAAATCTACAGGGCGGGGTGTTTCAAGGGCCAGTGCGATCGGATCAGTCGGGTTAGAATGGGGTATGGTGCGATTGATGAATGAGCCATGCCCTTTTTGCTCTGCTGGATTGGTTTTGGGCGAAGGAGAGGTTGCGGATGGTACAGGTTCCAGATAAAACAATCACGCTAGAGGCGTTTCTGAAGTTGCCAGAGACCAAACCAGCGAGTGAGTATATTGATGGGCGAATTGTTCAAAAACCGATGCCACAGGGAAAGCACAGCAAACTACAGGGAAAGCTGGTAACAGCAATTAATCAGCTTGCTGAAGATCGGAAGATTGCTTTGGCTTTTCCAGAATTGCGTTGTACTTTTGGTGGGAGATCGATCGTTCCTGATGTTGCTGTGTTTGCTTGGGATCGAATTCCAGTGGATGATAATGGCGACATTGCTAATGTCTTTCCGCTATGTCCAGATTGGTCGATCGAAATCCTGTCTCCTGATCAAAGCCCGACCAAAGTAACGGGTAATATTTTGCATTGTCTAAAGCACGGGTGTCAGGTGGGATGGCTGATTGATCCAGCAGAAAAGTCTATTCTCATCTACCCATCGGGACAACAACCTGAGTTTTTACAAGAAGCACAAGATGTTTTACCGGTTCCCCGTTTAGTGGCTGACTTGCAGCTCACGATCGCTGATGTGTTGGGTTGGCTGAAGCTGTAATCTTTCGTTTTTAAGCAATCAAATAAATCAAGTTCAGAAATTTCCGCAGCATCGCAAGGGAAATTGGGGGGATGGAACGAATTTATCGCGGGAGGAAATTGATACTATGCTAGGCACTAGATTGGAAGAAACGCGGGTCTTTCGGGAAGCGCAAGAAGAGAAAGCGAAGACGATCGCTCTTAATTTTCTAAAGCTAGGAATGCTCTCGATCGGCTGGTGCGTCACCGGACGGCGATAATACTTGCAGCATAACTGATAGTGTATATTTCCGTTGCGTGTGTATGCGCTTGTTAGGCGAGCTACGAAGACTTAAACGCTAAACTGAAACCAAGCTCAATACATACTGCTTTCTCGATTTCTTCCCAATAAACTTCTTCTAAAACACCCTGTTTATTCTTAATCCTCTGAGCATCTACAGCCCTCAATTGACTTAAGTTGATGTGCCGATCTCCATCGAGTCCATTCTGCGTAGTGGGTTTAATATTCACAACGAACGGGTAAGTCCTTGTTCCAGGCAACAATGGAGCAACGATTGTTGTAGCCCCATTTTGGTTGCCAATATCATTTTGCAGAATTAGGCAAGGGCGTTCTTTATCGGTTTCATGACCAATAACGGGTTTTAAATCGACCCACCATAGCTCTCCTCGCTTGTAGGTTAAGTTTCCGTTAGGCATTTAAACCATCGCCTACTGTAATATCCCAGACAGAGATTTCTTCCTGGAATTCTGGGTCATTAGCCTGAGCTTTATAAGCATCTGCTAGCTCTTGCATGAAAATCCTTTTCTTCTCTTGCCAGAGAACATTATTTATAAAGCTGCTACGATTGCTTGCCAGCCGATCTACAAACTCTAGAACTTCGTCATCCAAGGTGATACTAACTTTCTTACTCATGGCTGTAAGCCGACTGCGACACCTAATGTAGGATTACACTGTCATACTAGCTAATCCTACATTAGGTGTCAACGATACTGCATTTAAACCAACCGGTGAGTAGCCTGAGATGCCTAACGAAGCGATCGCTCAAGCGACAGGGTTGTTGATTTCCGAGGTGGAAGGCTTTGCCAACGAACAAGTCCAAGCGCTTCAAGGGCAGGTAGAACAAAATTAAGGTGTGGCTGACAAGGTCGTTTTTGCTAACCCGGTGGGGAGGCACGGAAGTTTGGGGGGTGTTTGGGGTTGCCGTTGCCGATCGAGGATTGTGGAATGGGTGAGCGGGGCTATCGGGTAACGGTGGAGGGACGATCGGGGCAACGGCAGGTGTATCGGGTGGGGGAACAGTTTTGGATTCGGACGGAGGCGATCGGGGGATTGCCGGTGTGAACGGATCGGTTGCCGTCTCGGTTAGCGCGGGTGGTGTTGCAGGATGCGGGATCGCGATTGAAGTTGCCAATGGAGCAGTTGCATATTCGGAGCCTGGAGGAGATGACGGAGTGTTTTCGATCGCCGACGGCTGCGCCGAAGGAGCCTTGTTTGACGCAGGTGACGACCGATCGGTTGCGGGTGGTGGTGACGAATTTTCAGGAGGATTGGGTGTATGAGGTGAACCGAGCGGGGAAGGTGTTGTCGGTTCAGCGGTTGATGGGGCGGTTGAACGATCGGTTGGACGATCGGTTGATTGCGGGGAGGATATCCAATCAACTCGTGATTGCAATTGATAAGGATCTCCCTAAATTCCCCCTTAATCAGGGGAACTCGGGTCTGTCGCCTTGATCAATTCATTTGGTCTGGCTTCTCCTGCAAGGTAAATTACAAGAGTTGTGCGGGAGCGATCGGGCTACCAACCCGCTAGCTTTTTCAGGGGTTTAAACACATCCGCCTCAAAACCTTCACCTGTTAACATACGGTTCCAGTAGAGCCAAGGCAGAACATGCACCTTTGCGAGGTACATAATGTATCGCTCTTTGGTGGGATCCAGCGGGAAGGATGGGGCTAGATTGCCGTCGTAGTCGAATTCTGCCATCATGGCCGATTGGTAACCCGTAATCAACGGACAGCAGGTGTAGCCGTTGTACTGGGCGTCGCAGGGTTGGGAATTCATCACAGTCAGCAGGTTATGCACCAAAACGGGAGCTTGTTTGCGGGCGGCGGCGGCGGTTTTGGATGTGGGCAGGGAGGAGGCATCCCCTAGGGAAAAGACGTTGGGGTAGCGGTTGTGCTGCAAGGTGTGTTTGTGGACATCGACCCAGCCCGCTTCGTTGGCAAGGGCACTTTGCTTGATGAAGTCGGGGGGACTCATGGGCGGTGTCACATGGATCATGTCGTAGGGCAGGGTGACTTCCTGAACGCCATCGGCAGAGGTGACATCAAAAACCGCTTCCTTCGTATCGGCTTTAATTTCCTTCAAGTTATGCAGGAATTTTGGCGTAATGCCCCGGCGAGCCACGACTTGATCCAACGTGGCGGAGTAGGGCGCGATCGGAAACATTTTGGGGCCAGCAATGCAGAAGGTGACGTTGGTTTTGCTGCCTAGGCCGCGATTTTTAAAGGCATCATCGGCCATGTACATAATTTTCTGTGGTGCTCCCCCGCATTTAATCGGCGTGGCGGGGTGGGTGAAGATCGCATTGCCGCCTTGGAAATTTTGGATGGTTTCCCAGGTGTAGGGGACAAACTCTTTGGAATAGTTACTCGTGACGCCGCCTTTTCCGAGGGCTTCCTTCAGTCCTTTAATCAAATGCCAATTAATTTGAATCCCAGGACACACCACCAGGTAATCGTAGTGAATCTGTTGGCCGTCGATCGTGGTCAGGGTGTTCTGGGCGGGATCGAAACTCGCCACTGCTGTTTGTAACCACTTTGCACCGGGCGGGATCACCGCTTGCTCATCCCGTACAAAGTCGGACAGGGGCGCAACACCTCCCCCAACCAAAGTCCATCCCGGTTGGTAATCATGTTTGGCGGAAGGTTCAATAATCGCTACATCCAACGATCTCGATTGCTTGAGTAATTGAGCCGCAACGGTAATGCCTGCGGCTCCGCCGCCGACAATTACGATTTGATGGTGTGTACCAGCAGTGCCAGTGGTGGAAGACGGACTTTGCGCAGAGTTCACGGTAGAAGACACAGGAATTGACTCCGGAGCGAAACACAGCAATTCTTAACATACTACCGTCGGGTAATATATTTCATCGATCTTAATGAAGATTCCCACGATCGAAGGGCTGAGTTAATGATTTCTCAAGATTTTTATCCAACTCTCTTAACAAGATTCGCTATATCTCTATATAGTAGAACAGTGAATATTAAGACTAGGTGATCAAGCTAGTCTTGCTCAGCGTGTTTGGGATAGGGGATCCTGATTTTGCGTTGCCAGGGCTTGGGATAGCGCTATCCCAGGATCAACTCGCTATACTTCTGGCTATACTCCTGGTTGCATCGGTGGCGATACGCTGTCTGGTGATACGCTGTACCTGCAATCCTTGAGGTGTACCGATGGTTTGTTGATACTAGTAACACACTCATACTGCTGATACTCGTGACGGGCTGATCACTCGCTGACATTGATTCTGGTATTGTTCGATTAAATTGTTCTATTAATCTGCGTATGGCTTTGTGTGTATGAACGTAACCGATCTGATTACCTGTTATCTCCGTGGGGAAAGAGACTTTTTGCAACTCAATTTGCAAGAAGCCGAGTTAACGAATTTAAACCTCCAAGGTGCAAATTTCAGTCGATCGGACTTGCGGCAGGCGCGGTTGGGTAAAACAGATTTAACCCAAGCTGGGTTCCAGTCAGCGGATTTAAGTGAAGCAATTTTATGGGGCGCAAATTTAACGGGTGCAAATTTACACGGGGCCATTCTGCGGGAAGCGGATCTGAGTGGTGCAACGTTTGTGAATGCTTGTTTGGATGATGCGAATCTCTGCAAGGCAACCTTGAATGGTGCGGTGTTGAGCCATGGGAGCTTAGTCAACGCAGTCCTCTACGATGCAGACTTACAATCCAGCACAGCCCATCCCACGGATTTTCAATCTGCGAATTTACAAGGGGCAAATTTGAGCTATGCCACACTGCATGGCGTGCTCTTTTGTTATGCAGATTTAACGGGGGCTAAGTTTTGCCGTGCTAATATGCATCGTGCCGTTGGACGTGATTTACCTGCCGTCGATTTCACCGGAGCCAATCTGAGCGGAGCGGATTTAAGCTATGCCGATCTGCGTCGCGCTACTTTACGCAATGCCAATTTGCAAAACGCAGATCTAACAGGCACGATTTTAAAGGATGCTGATCTGCAAGGAGCCATCATGCCCGATGGAACCCTTGCATCCTAGGGAGAGTCCATCTTGAGCGATTTGCGTCGCCAGAGACGAAAGGCTGGATTTTCATAGGTCAGTTCAAAGTCTGGATCGATCGGCGTTGTACCTTGGAGAAGGGCATCCTGAGTTAACACGATGAGATCTAACCGAGTTTTCGTGCGATCGAGGTCAGGCGTTTGCAAATAGGTTTGCAGTAAGCGCCGCTGGACACTAATGGGTAACGCAACACTGAGCGAATTTAGCAATCCAGTCTGCGTAATCTGTCGCTGGGTGGCAGGAACATAATCCGATAACGGGGCATAGGTGTAGGCTCGCGAGGCTTGGTACTTGCCATGCCCTAGCCAAAATAAATTAGTCCCTGGTCGATTAATCAGCCCCAAAAAGACCTCGGGCCTGAGGTTGAGCAATTTACAAAACGTGAGTAATCGGGTTTCGATTTCCCGATCGCCCACGGTAGTCAAGGGCGCTTCCGGCAAATAGGAAGCACCCTTTTGAAACGCCACCCACCAGGCATAGACCTGCACATCGAACGTGCCCATCACCTTTGTAGAGCGATAATCGGGCTTAGATAGTTCTGCCACCAAAGCATTCAAGTTTTGGCGATAGTTAGGTAAAGCTTGCCATTCAGGAAAGTCAGCACGGATATGTTGGCTATTTGTAACCAGCGACTGAGCCTCTCGTAATGGGAAGATCAGCGCTACAGCTAAACCCGTGGTAATCCCGATCGACCGCCAGCGTTGGGGAATTTGGGCTGGGGATATTCGTTGCATCAGTTGCTGTAATCCGTAGCTGCCATAAACGACTAACCCCAAGCCCATCACCCGCAGAAAGCGATCGAAGAACTGGTAAATCTGCACCGTTTGCCCTAAAACGATCGTCGAAATGGGTAATGCAAAACAGGCCGCTACGCTCAAAATGGCAATCAAACCCAAGCCTCGTCGGGTTTGGGGCGATCGATCTTCCGTCAACCCAAGAAACCAGCCCCAGAGTAATAAGCCCGCTAATAAACAGTAGGGTAATTCACTGGGTAGAAACAGGGGATGCCAACGATCGACGGGAAACAGGCCCAAACGGATTGCTGCATCAGGATTGGCAAAGCTGCGCTGAATCCAGAAGGGAAGACTGGTGATAATTGCACTAACCAAACTAACGCCAATGCCTTGAAGACAAACTTTCTGTTCGGAAGGGTGTTGCCGGAATTGCCACCATAAACGGGCCATGATTGCAATATTTACGATCGCGAGAATCACAGCGGAATGGACATCCCCTTGGAAGAGTAGGCTAAAACTAATTCCTAAACCAGCCCAAATTTTTAAATTCTTTAACCACTGGCCCTGACGAATAAATAGGACGGCTAAACAGGCTACTTGCATCAGCCAGAACAATTCAGTCACAAAGGGACGAGGAATGCGCCCACCCCACCAGGGAATTAGCACAAGCGAAAATAGTAGGGGAAAGATAATGGCCATAACTCCGATCGCTAAGAGGAACCACTGTTTACGCCGGGTTCCCAAGGCTGTGAATCGTGTCGTGACATACCCTAGAATGCATCCCAGCCCCATTAGTAATACGACGAGCAATCGATTGAGGGCTGCTATGGGAATTTGACTGAGAGCGTTGAATATTAAATTAGAAATCTCGGTGAATAATCCACCAATCACCCCCGTAGTCAGCAATCCCGCCACCCCGATTGCCCCACCTGCGTCCCAGTCCAAAGCCCTGAAGAACCAGCAGCATCAGGCTGTAGTAGGCGATCGTAATGAGTCCATCTGCGACCCAAAAACTATGGATGCCCAACAGGCGATCGAGGAGCCCATGGAAACTGACGGATATCCAAGGAAAAGCCCCCAAGCCAGTCCCTAATTTTTCCCACAGCGCAAACTCCCCCATTGTCCTTGCCCCACAGCATGGATGAGCGGGTAGTATTCAATATCACCCACGCGGTACAGAGCACTCACTGTCAGGGGTTCGTCGGGATGCTGCACCCTGTTGAGTAGCCAATAGCTCCAGCCCTTCCACAGCAAAATCGTTAATCCAACAAGGCCCCATCGCCCTGAGGGAAAGGGTGATCGAAGTTTGGAGGTTTTTGACGGACGGGACGAGATCGGGGGCTTTGCGGTGCTGATCATCAGGCGTTACGACAAAGTGAACTGCAATTCATTAGGTAGCAGTTCTAATTTGGCGTGATTTACAGAAAAGCGAAAGAGCTGCCCCAGCAAAAATAGCAAATTGTAAAATACTTGATTTAAATAAAAAGAGTTGTAAAACGATCCAATCATGATGTAATACCAAATTGATTAATGAATGCTACAGATCCGATCCCCCCTAGCCCCCCTTTAAAAGGGGGGAATTCAGGCAAATTCTTTCAAAGTCCCCCTTAAAAGGGGGATTTAGGGGGATCGTTATGTGTTGCAATTATCAGTTGATTTGGTATAACAAAAGGAAAAGGCATAGTCAACGCTATGCCTGGTGATCGCTCAAGTCTGATTTTGGAAGGATGTTAAAGGCTAGATAGGTCGATCGGTTATTGCTTTCCGATCGCCTTAGGAGACTGGCGGTTTGTGGAGGATTAACGCACCGTTCCCCGTAGCGCTTCAGCATCGATCGGTTTCAGTAAGTAAATCTTCAACAGATGCCCAAAAATTCCCAGTTGCAACGGTAGCTTGCGCAGTGCTTTTAACCATTGGGGTTGGTTGGACTGGTTGATTTCGGTGATTTTGAGATTGAGATCGGAACAGGTAGAAAGGCGATGGAAAAATTCAGGGTTTTCCGTGTCTAGTACCGATGGGAAGGTTCGTGCGGCGGTTTCGTTGGTTCGCCGAATGACATCTTCATCAAACTCCGTCGGATCAATCCCCAACAAGCCATAGAAGCCCGATCGCTCATGCACCGTTAAGGTATGGGTGGCAAAGACCGTCAGCAGGAAAAATCGACTCCAGAGCCGCGATTGCCAGGTTTTCCACAACTGCGGCTGCGATCGCAACAGAGCTTTAAAGATATCCCCATGGCGGTTTTCATCCTGACACCAGGGTTCAAAGTAGCGGAACAGCGGATAGAAGTGATTTTCGGGATGGGCTTGCAGGTGGCGATGGATCAGAATGTAGCGCCAGTAGCCAATTTTTTCCGAGAGGTAGACAGTGTAAATCACCCACTCGATCGGAAAGAATGTATAAGTCCGCGCCTTCGTTAACTTTGCCAAATCCATCGATCGGTTAAAGTCGCCCATGGCCTTGTTGAGGAAACCCGCATGGCGAGCTTCGTCCCGCGCCATTAAATGGAACACTTCCGACAAGACCGGGTTGCGATCCTTCAAGCGACGGGACAGTTCCTTAAAGAGCAGAAAGCCGGAAAATTCCGAAACGCACGATCGCTCTAGATAATCCAGAAACGCCTGCCGATCTTCCCCTTGTAAATGCTCCCACGATCGCTCAAAGGACTCATCCCGGACGAAGTGGTGTCGGTTGTAGTCCGCCCGCATTTCCGCAATCATGGCCTGGATTTCCTCCTCCTGGGCGGAGAGATCCAACTGAGCTGCGACATCAAAGTTCGTGGTGTAGAAGCGGGGGGTCAGCAGATTTTCCTGAATCTCAGCGTAGCCACGATTGCTCGCGATCGGCTTGATGGGTGTTTCAACCATGGTTTCCTCGAAAAATAAATGCAGAGTTATGAAGCGCTAAGTGGGGGAGCCAAAACAATATCGTGATTTAACGAAGCAGCTCAAAGAAGCCTTTATGAATGACATGGGCGCAGGGATATAGACCCAACAGATCAGAAAATATCTCAGATTTGAAAGGACTTTGCAAGCCTCTCACAAAACTTCACCTCCACGCCATTTGTTAAGTTATGAGAATATCCTCTTTATTTAATCCTTTAATCGCCATATGGTAATTAAACGTTTATAGAACTTTACCTGGATGAGGGTATAACCATGACGGTTGATTTGGCCGCGCGCCTGCGGGAAGGAACCCAGCAAGCCCATACCGCCGCCGAGAACTCAGCATTTATGAAATGTTTTTTGAAGGGCATTGTGGAGATCCATCCCCTGCGTAAGTTACTGGCGGATTTGTACTTTGTTTACTCGGCGCTGGAGGAAGAACTAGCCAAGCACACGGATCATCCGATCGTCGGGCTAATCCAGTTTCCAGAGTTGAACCGTCAAGCCGCCTTGGAAGAGGATTTAACGTTCTACTACGGCCAAAATTGGTGGGAGCAGATCCGGATTTCCCCTGCGGCCCAAACCTACGTCAGCCGCATTTACGAAGTCTCTAGTTCCGAGCCTGCGCTGTTGGTTGCCCATGCCTATGTGCGTTACATGGGGGATCTGTCCGGGGGCCAAGGGCTGAAGAGCATCATTCGATCGGCCTTGAATTTACCCGCCGATCGGGGCACCAGTTTGCATGAATTTAAGGCGTTGCCCACGGTGGAGGCGCGGCGTAATTTTAAGTTTACCTACCGCGATCGTTTGAATGAGTTGCCCGTGGATGAAGCGCTGGCCGAGCAAATCGTCAACGAAGCAATTCTGGCCTTTAGCCTCAACCGCGACATTTTCCACGAGCTAGAGCCAGAAGTGAAAGCCACCATTGGCGATCATGTGTTTGAACTGTTGACCCGCCAAGATCGGCCTGGAAGTACCGCTGCCCATTCCAGAGGTCATGGCGCTGCTGCTGAACTGGTTACAGCGGAATAATTTGTCATCCTGCAAGAATGCTTTACCGTTTTTTGCGGCTAAGTTTTATGGATATTCAGTCGATCGCAAACCATCGATCGCTGAGTGGGTTGAGATCCCCCCTTCAAACTCGATCCCCCCTATCCCCCTTAATAAGGGGGGAACCGGAAAGTTTGAAAGTCCCCCTCATTAAGGGGGATTTAGGGGGATCAACACCCGCGCGATCGACGAGATTTTCCACTCGATCCCCCCTCGCCCCCCTTATTAAGGGAGGAACCGGAAAGTTTGAAAGTCCCCCTTATTAAGGGGGATTTAGGGGGATCAACACCCGCGCGATCGACTGCAATCCTAATAGAACTAACAGCCTTCGGGAATTACTTGGAGTGATGGGATTCACTTCAGCTTAAACATCACTCCTCCCCTTACTTCAGTCACAGAAAGGAGAACATTAAGTCCAATGCAGCTTACGTCCCAAGATGTCACCTTCGACGCCAACCTCCTCCAGAAATACAATCGTCCCCTACCCCGCTATACCAGCTATCCACCCGCTACGGAATTGGATACGGACTTTAATGCCATTGACTTAGTGACTTCGATCGCCGTTGGTAATCACAAACAATCCCCGTTATCGATTTACTGTCACATTCCCTTTTGTGAAACTCCTTGTTACTTCTGCGGTTGCAACACCATCATCACCCAACGCAAAGCCGTCTCTGAACCCTATTTGGATTACTTAATTCGCGACATTGCCCAAACGGGTGCCCTGGTCAAAGGCGAACAACGGGTACAACAATTGCACTGGGGCGGTGGCACGCCGAATTATTTGTCCCTCGATCAAGTCGAACGGCTGTGGAACGCGCTCCATCAACATTTTTCCTTTGATCCGGCAGCGGAAATTTCCATTGAAGTTAATCCCCGTTACCTCGATCGGGATTATATCCACGGTCTCAAAGCATTGGGCTTTAACCGCATCAGTTTTGGCATTCAGGATTTCAATCCCCAGGTGCAGGAAGCGATTAACCGCGTGCAGCCGGAGGAAATGCTTTTCCAAGTCATGGACTGGATGCGGGAAGCGCAGTTTGAGAGTGTCAATATTGATTTAATTTACGGTTTGCCTTTCCAAACCCTAGCGACCTTCCGGGAAACGATCGCGAAAACCGTGCAACTCAACCCCGATCGCATTGCAGTATTCAACTTTGCCTATGTGCCTTGGTTGAAGCCAATCCAAAAGCGGATGCCTCTGGAAGCGATGCCCGAGGCTGCGGAAAAGTTGGAAATCCTGCGTATGACGATCGATGAGTTGACCCACCAGGGCTACGTCTTCCTGGGAATGGATCACTTTGCTAAACCTAACGATGAATTGGCGATCGCCCAACGCAACGGCCAACTCCATCGCAATTTCCAAGGCTATACCACCAAGCCGGAATCCGATCTACTGGGCTTTGGGGTGACGTCGATCAGTATGCTGCACGATGTTTATACCCAGAACCACAAGCGACTGAAAGATTACTACCAAGCGATTGATGCCAAGGAACTGCCGATCGAACGGGGCGTGACCCTCGATCGGGATGATGTCTTGCGGCGGGCGATCATCATGGAATTGATGTGTCAGTTCCGCTTAGATAAAGATGCCGTAGAAGAAAAGTATGGCCTGCATTTCGACCACGACTTTGATGAATACTTTGCCCAGGAAAGTACAGAACTGGACGCCCTGGAAGCCGACGGCCTCTTGCATCGATCGGCCAACCACCTAGAAATTACGCCAGCAGGACGACTGTTGATTCGTAATGTGGCGTCGGTGTTTGATGCCTACCTGCGTCGTCAGAATAAATCGGCATTCTCGCGATCGATTTAGCAGACGAATCCGGGGCGAGCGTCCCAACAAATTGCCAATCAGCCTGCTTGACTTCTTCAGTGTTATATCGTTAAATAGTTATATATTCAGTCTGAAGCGACTGCGGTCTTCAATTCATTCCCTTCCTCCATGACCAATCCTCTCCAAAAAGCGCAGTTTGTGATTGCAATTTCGATGACCCCGATCGTCCAGATTTAAGCCATCGAATCACTCACAGACCCACGAATTGAAGCCGTAGGCTGGCGGTACAAGAGCCTCCATCACTGCCTACCCTAGCCATTGCACATCTTGCAATTTCGACTTTCAGACTGAATTCACTTCAACGAGCACAGAAATCATGACAACCACTTTCAATGATCTTCAGAAGAGAAGTCTCTGGGATCGATTTTGTAACTGGGTGACCAGTACCGAAAATCGACTTTACGTTGGCTGGTTCGGGGTTTTGCTCATTCCCACCGCCCTCGTTGCAACCATTGTTTTCATTCTGGCCTTTATTGCAGCGCCTCCCGTCGATATCGACGGGATTCGGGAACCCGTCACGGGTTCGCTCCTGGGGGGAAATAACCTGATCACTGCCGCAGTTGTCCCTTCTTCCAACGCGATCGGCTTGCACTTATATCCCATCTGGGATGCAGCCAGCTTGGATGAATGGCTCTACAACGGTGGCCCCTACCAAGTGATTGTGTTTCACTTCCTGATTGCCATCTATGCTTACATGGGTCGGCAGTGGGAATTGAGTTACCGCTTAGGAATGCGGCCTTGGATTCCCGTTGCTTACTCTGCACCCTTGGCAGCTGCAACCTCGGTCTTGTTGATTTATCCGATCGGTCAAGGCAGTTTTTCTGACGGGTTAATGCTTGGCATTTCCGGTACGTTTAACTTCATGATCGTATTTACAGCGGAGCATAATATTTTGATGCATCCGTTCCATATGCTGGGTGTCATTGGTGTGTTTGGTGGCGCGTTGTTTTCAGCGATGCATGGTTCGTTGGTCACCTCTTCCCTAGTTCGTGAGACGAGCGAAGTGGAATCTCTCAACTACGGTTACAAATTTGGGCAAGAAGAGGAAACCTACAACATCGTGGCCGCCCATGGCTACTTCGGTCGCTTGATTTTCCAATACGCTTCCTTTAACAACAGCCGATCGTTGCACTTCTTGCTAGCAGCTTGGCCCGTGGTGGGGATTTGGTTTGCAGCCCTCGGGATTAGCACCATGTCCTTTAACCTTAATGGGTTTAATTTCAACGCTTCGATTCTGGATAGTCAGGGGCGAGTCGTGGATACCTGGGCTGATTTGTTGAACCGCGCCAACTTGGGAATTGAAGTGATGCACGAACGCAATGCCCACAACTTCCCCTTAGATTTAGCGGCCTCTGGTTCAGCAGAACCGATCGCCCTCTCTGCTCCAGCAATTACCGTTTCCTAGATGATTGCTTCCCACGCAGCTTCTCACGTTGCTTCTGACAATTAATTGCCTTAGGTTATTGGTTTGGCGAGATAACAACCTAACGATTTCCGCGAGTTGGTATTTCGATATCAACTCGCATTCCTACGACAGTTTTTGTTTTTCGTTCATAGTTTTCGTTCATTTTTCAGGTGCGGAGGCGTTTGCATGACTTCAGAATTAATGCCAGGAAAACCGGAACAGCCCTTAAAAATCGATCGACGGGCAGTGGTTTTCTTTGCGGCTGTCCATGGGGTGGCTTTGCTAGCGCCTTGGTTCTTCACTTGGCAGGCGTTGGGCGTACTCATCTTTTTGCATTGGTTCCTCGGCAGCATTGGCATTTGCTTAGGCTATCACCGTTTGCTGAGTCACCGCAGTTTCCAAGTGCCGCAGTGGTTGGAATATGTCATTGGGTTTATTGGGGCTTTAGCGCTACAAGGGGGGCCGATTTTTTGGGTCAGTGGCCACCGTCTGCACCATGCCTTTACGGAAGATGAAGTGAAGGATCCCTATTCAGCACGGCGCGGATTTTGGTGGAGTCATATGCTGTGGATCTTGTATCCTCGCCCAGAATTCTTCGAAAACCGTCAGTACGAACGCTTTGCCCCAGATTTAGCCCGCGATCGCTTTTACCGCTGGCTCGATCGCTACTACATTCTCTTTCAGATTCCTTTAGCGATCGGATTGTATTGGCTAGGCGGTTGGCCGTTTGTCATCTATGGCGTGTTTGTTCGTGCGGTTTGTCTATGGCATAGTACGTGGTTTATCAATTCCGTGACCCATTGCTGGGGCTATCGCACATTCAATACCGCTGACAATTCCCGTAACCTCTGGTGGGCCGCCATTCTCACCTATGGCGAAGGCTGGCATAATAACCACCACGCCTATCCCAACGTGGCTAAAGCGGGATGGCGTTGGTGGGAAATTGATCCCACTTGGTGGGTCATCCAAGTCCTGCGAGTGCTAGGACTAGCCCAAAAAGTGGTTATGCCGCCGGTATATAACCGTTATCGCTAGTGCTGCGATTCCGTGGGGTGGGTTGTGGAAGCCTCGGGTTGTACAGGCAGATTACCCACCTTGCGATCGGCTTGTAGCGTCATCACCGTGGCCGCGATCGCCCCTAGGGGCAGCCCTGGCGGATAGGCTCCGGAGGATTTCACTTGCTTGATCAACACGGGAGAGACGGCAAATCCAAGCTGTTCTCCTACGGTGCGGGTGATATCACCCCGATCGATCACCCCAGCCACCGCCCCCGCCGGGGTCAGAACAGTAATTTGCGTCAGGGATTCGGTTTCCATTTTATGGATCGTTTCCGCTAGGGATGTTTTTTCCGTAACCGATGCAATGGTTACCAGTGGAATAGCAATGTCCCGTAGGGTTTTGTGATCCCATTGACTCCGCTCCACAACTTGCAGCATATCGGCACTGACCCAACCGCGATAGCGACCATCGGAGGCCGCGAACAACATGCTTTTGGGATTTTCAGTTAAGACAATTTCCTCCGCAAACTGCCGCAGGCTCATCTCCGCATCCAACACCCGAAAATCACGGGTCATGACGGTTTGGGCTTCCATCTTCAAGAGCGTTTCCTGCACATCGGTAAAGCGATCGGCATTCAAGGCATTCCGCCGCATGAACCAACCGATCAAAATGCCCCAGATACCAATCACCGACGGTAACCCTAATTCTGCGGTAATCCCCAGCACATCCGCAAAGCCCACTAAGCTAATCACCCAGCCCAGCCACAGCCCCGTTTTTGCAGCCCAGTGCGCCCCGGTTAAATAGTCGCCGCTATACTTCCACACCACCGCTTTCAGCATTTGGCCGCCGTCCAAGGGCAAACCCGGAATCAGGTTAAACATCACCAGGGTGAGATTCAAGGTGGCGAGGCTGGACAGCACGATCGACAGCACCATCCACAGCGGATTAGTGGAAAACGGTAGGAATAACCCGATCGCGGTGAAGAGCAGCCAGAGGCCAAAGCTGACCAATGGCCCTGCGATCGCCACTTGTAGCATGTCCGTGGGTTTGGCAGGTTCCTTTTCGATCGAGGCGACGCCCCCAAAGAGAAAGAGCCGGATCGAGGTAACATCGATACCCTTGGACTTGGCGACCAGACTGTGACCCAGTTCATGGAGCAGCACTGAGCCAAACAGCAACAACGCCATGACGAAGCCTGCGCCATAGGCAATTCCTGCGTTCCAACTGGGATGGCTCTGCTGCCAAACCAGACCATCGCGGAAAGTGATCCACCCAACAATCAGGAACCAAGAGGGATCAATATAAAGTGGAATTTTAAAGAGAGAGCCAATGCGCCAACCAGTTTGCATGGGATTTCGGGGGATTTAAGGTGCCGTTTTCTCTAGTGTAAACGGAGGGTTCAGCAAATTGCCCCGGAAACCCTCCCGGCTCTTGGGGGGATTGCCCCCTAGCGACAGTTGCTGGGTATAACCTAGCGATAACAACAGTCCCTACAAATAAACAGTCCCTACAAATAAAAACTGGCTGAAGGAAACCCCATCAACCAGAACCATGACAACACTTCGAATTTTTGACAACCCGCGTTCCGCACATTAGAGTCGTGGAATGAGAGCAACACCGTTGTGGGTTGGTGCGAATTGCCATTAATGGGATTATAGGGATATAGATTGACTAATCTCGATCAATCGTTTGAAGAGTTAACAAACTGATTAAGTTTTGCAACGAAGCGTCGGAATCTTGTGATGGTTTTTGGGACCAGGCTGACCTATTGGCTTCACTGGAATGTTGATAGGGCTGGGTTACGAGGGTTAGGTTGCTATTTTTCCTGGGACGATATTTCATGGCTTTGCGTATCAAAATCTGTGGCATTACCCAGCCTGAGCAGGGGCAGGCGATCGCGGCGGTGGGAGCCCATTCCCTTGGGTTTATCTGTGTACCAGCGTCGCCTCGCTATGTGACGCCACAGCAGATCCGGGCCGTTGGAGCAGCCTTGCCGGAGACGGTGGTGCGGGTGGGGGTATTTATGAATGAGGCGATCGAAGCGATCGTGGAGATTGTCCAGGTTGCCGGGTTGACGAGTATCCAACTGCACGGGAACGAATCGACGGAGGATTGCGATCGCCTGCGGGAGTTGCTGCCGGAGGTGGAGTTGATTAAGGCGTTCCGGATTCGCACGATCGACGATCTGGACTATACGCAACTGTATGAGCCCCATGTGGATTGGCTATTGTTGGATGCCTATCACCCCACCCTGGGCGGTGGCACAGGTAAAACGTTGGATTGGCAAACATTGCAGGCATTTCGTCCTGGGAAGCCCTGGCTGTTGGCGGGCGGCCTGACTCCCCAGAATGTCTGTGAGGCGCTGCAATGGATTCACCCCCAGGGAATTGATCTTTCCAGTGGCGTGGAAAATCAACCGGGGGATAAAGATTTGGCTTTGGTAGAGCAGTTATTTCAACAGGTGAGCGAATATAGGTAGCCGAGTCAGCAGCAATTGCGGTGATCACTCGACCGGATTCCCTAGGCTGTGCCTCTGAGGGCAGCCATTGTTAGATCGGGAATCTTGCCTTGTGTCGATCGCAGTTGACCAGCCATCCAGTTAGCCAATCGTGGGTTCGATCGCTTCTTCGATCGAACCCCCACAGAAACAAGCTGAAATGTCACCCGCATTATCCAATCTTCAATCAGCAATGCCTTCCAAATCAGATTCTGGCGGGATCAGCAAAGCGAATCTTGAGATAATCCTCCTCCATTTTTGCTCCCGATGGTTGCAACGCGGCCAATGCTTGTGGCAACACTAAATTGCGGCGATGGTTACCAATCCGAACATTTAACTCGTCGCCTGTCTTGCTCAGTTCAATTTGGCTCTTTTCAATGCCGGGTAAATACATTTCTAAACTGTACTGATTATCTTGCTGCACTACCCGCAAGGTCGTTTCTCGGTAGTACACTTGGGTGGGATCTTCCGTTCCTCCAAACAATGTATCCTTCAAGCGATCGAGCGCTGCTAAGCCGCACATCTCCTCGGAATATAAGGGCACTTCCTTAATGGGCAAAGGCCGGAAATTATCATGAATTTCCTGCTTGTATTGCTGTTGGTTTTCCTTCCAGCGTTGGAAGAAGGGATCCTGAACGCTTTCTGGAATGATGCGATTGGCAATCACTAAATCCGTTGCCACGTTGTACAAACTCAGATAAGCGTGAGCCCGTAGTGATTCCTTAATCACCATCTTTTCTGGATTCATTACCAACCGTACCGATGTTTTGGTTGAATCAGTCAGCACCTTTTCCAGAGCTTCAATCTGCTCATAGAACTCGTAGGGCGCGTCCATCACTTCCTTATCGGGTAACGAGAATCCCGCGATCGGTCGGAACAATGGCTCTACGATCGGACGCAAAGCCATGGACATCCCTTGGAACGGCTTATAGAACTTGCGCATGTACCAGCCACCCACCTCTGGCAAACTCAGCAACCGCAGTGCCGTTCCCGTGGGAGCCGAATCAATAATCAGCACATCGTACTCGCCTTCGTCGTAGTGGCGTTTCATCCGCACCAAGCCGAAAATTTCATCCATCCCCGGCAGAATCGCCAACTCCTCCGCTTGGACGCCCTCCAATCCCCTTGCTTGCAACACTTGGGTGATGTAGCGTTTCACCGCGCCCCAGTTGCCTTCCAGTTCCATGAGTGCGTCGAGTTCTGCGCCCCATAGGTTGGGCCGCACCGATCGCGGATCGTGGCCCAGTTCCATATCAAAACTATCGGCCAAAGAGTGAGCCGGATCAGTACTCAATACCAGCGTCTTGTAACCTAGCTCCGCACAGCGCAGGCCAGTGGCAGCCGCAACAGACGTCTTGCCTACGCCACCTTTTCCGGTCATCAAAATTACACGCATGGGAGTCTGAATTCCTACTCTGAGCAATGTTTACGTTTTTTAACTTATTCTCATTGTGGCATAGGGATTGGATTTCCGGGTGGTTCGGTTGGGAAAGGGAAAGGGTAGGCGGGTGGGGAGAATTAGGCAGAGGGACTGCGCCAGGGGAAATGCTGCTGTAGGACAGACCAGCGGGAACAGTACCAGTAATCAATATGAGAAATAATGAGTCCTTGATCGTTGGTAATTAACTCGCTCCAGCCGGAAATGGCAATGCGGGGTTGCCAGGGGAGAGGAGTCGTCCAGTGTAAAGTCCAGTCAGTACGGATGTTGGGGCCGTCTTGGGTGATGTTGTGTAAATCGAGCCGGACTTCGCGAAACCATTGTTGAATAAAGCCAATCATCTGGCGATAGCGATCGACCCCCCGAAACTCGTTCAACGGATCTTTGAAAAATACATCCGCTGCGTAAATGCTATAGGTTTGATCGTTGGGGAAACGATCGTAATCTTGGCGCAAAATTTGTAGGAGATTGGGCTGAGTCTGATCCATAACCACCTGAATGAACGAACTGATGGCCACCCTCTCTAGGCCGATCGCAGGAGCCCCGCTACTTGCAATGCCGGAATAAAGTGAGGCATCAAAATGGGTTCAAGGGCTGCTAATTGGTTGAGCGAATGCCATTTGTAAGCTGTATGTTCACCATTCAGCCGAATTTCGGGTACTGTTTGATCACACTCTAGGGCAAACATTTCCAAGTGCAATTTAACATCCGGTTCATCGATCGTATATGTGCCACACTCCCGTAAGGACATCTCATCGGCCAACTTCCACCCAATTTCTTCCTGAAATTCCTGGATGAGATGATCACGACAAAATTGCGGTCGATCGTGAATCCAATCAATATTATCGATGTAACCGGAAACCGTGCTCCATTTGCCCGAAAACTGCACTAGGTTCGATCGCTCCAACAACAGAATGCGATCGCCCTGCAGGACATAGCCCGTCACACCGACCTTGATGGGGACATGGCGAAAATTCAGCACCCGATCGGTCGTGGCTAACGTTCCCAAGTTATCTGCTGCTGCGACTTGCAATAAATAGGAACGTAAACTCGCACGATCGGGGAAAAATACTTGTTTCATAATTTCCACGTTTGCATACCTCTCCCCTGAATCGGATTCATTTGAATTCCCATGGACTCGACCTTTTAATTGAATAGCAGATTTATTGAATGACGGGTCAAACTGGATAAACCCGGATAAGCAGCGCACCCGATCGATTAAACAATCTAGTTGAACATTGAGCAATTTGAATGTTTAGAGATTCGTATGTTGAGTAATGCGAACATCTAGTCATCTTAAGGATCCACTTCAGGCCACAATCGTTCTAATTGGTAGCGCCATGCGGCCAAGGTTTGCTGTTTCGCTGCTTCGCTGTCTTCCAAATCTCCCATCACCCCTTCAGTATAAAAGTGTTCCAACGTTTGCAAGGTGGCCTCCATTGTCTGCCCTTGTAACTTTGCGGCTCTGATGATTTGGCGAACTTGTTTTTCAATGAAGGTGTTAAAGACGGTATTGAACCCATCTTGAAACAAAATAATCAAGCGTTGAATGGCAGCCTTGAAATCTTCCGGCACTAAACTTTCACAGGCATGGTGAAATACTGCCCATAGGACATCTTGTTGGATGGCGTAGCGGGTTTCCTGGGTTTCATCAAAGTTGGCTTCTAGCAACTCCTGCAAAAATGCCTGTGCTTCCACAGCAGGTGCGATCGGGACTAGCATCCGTAGCCACGTTTGATCGTCCGATAGCAAAACCAAGAGACGGAAGCCATCCTGCTCAATTTGATAGGAGCCGGGGGCTAGGGCTTGGGCGCGATCGCCAAAAAGCGTGGCTAGAATGTTCGGAATTTCTTGAGGCGTCATAGTTTCAGACGGGACGTTTCAGACGGGACGTTTCAGACGGGATGTTTTTAGACGGGATGTTTCAGACGGGATGTTTTTAGACAGCAGCCTACAGGGTCTAGGTTACAAGGCAGAGGGGACACCTCGCTATCCCTCGATCGTTAGAGCCTTACTTCTCCATCCTTGCCGTCCGATCGTCCTTTAGAATCATTAGCGGTGGTTCAACCCAGGCTGCCAGTCCATACTCCTTACAGGTGATGATCGAAAATGGCAATGTCCAAAATAGAAACCAAGCAATTACTAGAGCGCGTCATTTTTGATGACTCTACGGCTCAGGATTGGGTGCAGGATGTGTGGGGCTTGAGTCCAATGCTGGGAGACAGTGCGGCCAAGTTGCTAGAAGTGTTTGAACAATTGATCGAATATTGCCCAGAAGAACCCTTGGAGCATTTGCTACACCAGATTTACCAAGAACAGATGGAGTCCTCCTAGGAGGATCCATTCCTAGGGAGATCCATTCGGCGAAGCGATCGAGGACACGGGAACAAAATCGTAGCCAGTGCCTGAAGCGCGGCCTGGTTTCACCGTAATCAAAACCGCTGCACTATTGCGATCTCGGGATGGCAAAAACTGAATTCCGTTAGCTGCTCCGTTAGCTGCAAAATCGGGTTTTACCAAAGTTTGTTGAATCTGAGATCGCACCTGTTCTCGGAATGCCTTAGTTTCCTGCGGATTGGCTGTTCCGGGACGCTGTGAGGTGGTTTGCAAGGCTTGCTCAATGGCTTGGAAGGCGTCAAAGGCCATCGCGGTGCGCCAGTTCACCGACCCGCCCCACAGTTGACGGGCATTGCGGGGAAAGGGGTTATTGGGAAAGGCATCGGGATGCCAGGGCACTGCCAAGACCAGCCCCTTGATATCAGCCTGTCCTGTCTGTAGGGTCTTAAACGTAAACAGCGTTGAACTGCCGTAGAGGGGCAGTCGTCCTTGATTGGCCCGCGCAAACCCAATGGCGCGATCTAGCCGATCGATATAGGGAGCTAGAAAGATCCCTTCGGCACCAGAACTGACGAGTTTGGGGATGACCACCTCAGGATTAAAATCTGGAGCCGACAGATCGCAAGGGACATTGATGTACTGGGCCTGTAAATCAAAGAGGGCTGCAATAAATTCATCCCGTGACGTTTTCGGTTCTTCCGTTTGGGCATCGGCGCAGACGGCTAGCTTAGTTTTGCGATCGGTTTGAACAGCGTATTTTGCAATCAAATTAGCCACTGATCGGACGTTCGGGACTGTCCGGAAAATATGATCGCCAACGTCGGTTAAATTTTTGCCAAAACTGGTGGGCGAAATCATAACTAACTTCCCAGCTTGATAGATGGGTGCTCCAGCGAGGGAGGCATTGCTAGCGTTATGGCCGACGACCGCCACGACCTCGGAATCGTTGATTAGATGGGTGGCAATGGCTTTAACAATTTCAGGGTTGTTGTCATCATTGGCAATCAGAATCTTGGTTGCAAAGTTACGATTCTGTTGATTTCGTTCTGTTTGCGACTGGGCCACCCCTCGCAAAATTTCCTTGGCAACATTCAAGTTACTCCCGATCGGGACGCTAACGGCGATCGTAAAAACGGTTCTGCCCTGTTGCTCCAAAAGGATAGCTTTCGCGTTATTTAAATAAATCCGCGTTTCTGGATCATTGGGCTGGGCGGCTAACGCAGTTTCAAATTGGGAGATGGCCCGTGGGAAATCCCCCTGACTAAAGGCTTGCACTCCTTGAGTTTTGTCTGGGCTGGCATTGTCCAGAATGAGTAGTTGGTTTCCAAAACTGAGTCGATCGTTGAGATTGCCTGTCGTGAGTTGATTCAGATTGGTCGGCAGTTGGATCTGCATCCCCGATCGTTGTAGCCACCACAGCCCTGTTCCCAACAATCCAGCAGTAATCAAGAAAGCCAAAATTAAGGCAACAGTATCGTTCTTGCGCTGCATTACTCATCCTACGGCTAACACACCTGTGCTATCAGCCTATAGCATTCCAGCGATATCATCCTAAGCATCCTACCGTTAGCACCTCAAGTTGAAATCTCAAGTTGAAATCTCAAGTTGGAATCTCAAGTTGAAATCTCAAGTTGGAATCTCAAGTTCAACTTTCCACCGCGAGCAATCTAGCGTTCGCAAAAGCCAGCTTTAGCAACCTACAAAAAGCCCCCAGCAATTGCCAGGGGACAGGAAGGGAGAGATCAAACTTGCTAGAGGGAGCATTCTCAACGATCGCTGTAGATTTCAGCTTTCACTGGCGATCGTTGGATGCTTAGCTAATGCTCCCTACGGACTGGGAGACGCAAATTCCGCAAAGTTTATTGAGGCTTTACACACGGCCAGTTACGAACCTCAATCAACTTTCAAGCAACCAACTTTTGAGCAATCAACGTTCAAGCAGCGGACTAGGAAGGAATATCGATCCATTCTTCGATCGCTTCTTCCTTGGTGTTCGTCCGGCGTTCTAGGGTTTGCCGCTCAAAGTTCATGTGGATAGCCCGGTTTTGCTCACCATCTGCCGCCACCGCAAAGATGGGGAAGTTAAGCACACCATCTTGGAAGGACATCTGGAAGCGGAAAGTGCCGTCGGAATTAAGCTTGATGGGTTTGCCATCGACGTAAACGGTCGCATCCGGCTCGGTTGCGCCATATACAATCAGTTCCGCGTCGGCAATCAGCCAGAACTTGCGAGGACGGGGAGGCGCAGCCGAAGCCGAGAAGCCAGCCCCCGACATGGTCAGACCAGACACCGTCGGGATCGCCCACATGCCCACGCCGGATGGGAAGACATAGGAGCTGAGGCTCTCGATGTGTTGAATCGAACCAGCCACCGATCCCGGAATGTGCTGCATAGAACCGTAGAGAGAGCCCGCAACCCGCATGGCTTCAACATCACCGGCCAAACCAAACATTTCTGCGTGCGTTCCAACTCCACCCTGTGCCGTCGCCATTGCCGCAGCCTTCTTGCTGGGGGGAACCAGCTCTGTGAAGGTCTTTCCGGCTAGGTCTTCTTCCCAGGAAATGGTCAAGAAATGATCTTCAATCCAATCAGAGGGGTATACCGGAGGAATCCGTACCGCTGCCGATCGAGCCAAACTTAGCCAACGACCATCCCAAGCCCGATAGCCAATCTCCACAACATAATCGCGATCGCTGACTGGAACCGGCAGGTACCACTCCCGAGACAGCTCATCGCAACTGTACTCCTGCAAACTGTGGGGCGCTTGGTAGTTGACATTAATGTCAGTGACGTCATAGAGGCGCAACGCTAACTGTTGGCCGCCTTCCCGGCGCAGTTCATCCTTGTGCTCGTTGGGGATATCCCAGTAAGCGTAGGCCCATTGCGGGTCTCGGGGCAGCAACACAATCCGGCTTTCACCGTAGCCACCGGGCAGATCGGACAGGGCTTCATCAACATCAGCGAGGGTTAGGTCAGCTAGGGGCATTTCAATACTCTCAACAGCGGCAGCTTGCAAACCATACTTCGAGGCTTCGATCGTGGCTTCTTCGGATCCTTGTCTGGCGACGATCGCGGTGAGTAGCTGATCCTTCCGCATTCGACTGTAACGGGAGACGCCTACGGCGCTGGCCACTCGGCGTAACTGCCGCAGTGTCATCTCGCTCAATGGAATTCCTTCTTGAATCATGGCACCTCCAATTTCTTTAGCCGAACTTTCTAGCCGAATGGGGGATCGCAAACCCTTGAGCCTATAGTGCACGGATTCCCCTTGGGGATCAACCCCTGAAACGATCGTTTTATCCGGGTTTCAACCGTTTTATGGGGGTTTCGGGGATCGTTATGTCATGATTCCCTAACAAATAGGTATTTATCGAGATCATTCATGTCATGGAAATTTAATATTCAAGCTGATTGGAGTCCATGGCCTTTGACCACAGCTTGGATCACCTGCGATCGATCAAGAAGCTAAGGGCAGAAATTTTGAATTTGCAGAAACACGGTAAGCTCAGACAGAGACGTTCCGCCTATCATCGGTTCATCTTCAAGTTCATCGGTTGCAAGCTCGTTTATTGCAAGTTGGTCTCTCTCTGGGTCTCTCTCATTGCTCAACCGTCTTCACTCTGATATCTGAAGTTCTATGGCTACCAGTTCGCTTGCTAAGTGGGGAAATCGTCTCATCGCTGCCTGTTTTTTGGCGGGGCAGGTGGTGGTGCACCTATTGCAAGGCAAAATTCACCGCCGCAATACCTTAGAGCAGATGGTGCTGGTTGGCCCAGAATCCCTAGCGATCGCCCTTCTCACTGCGAGTTTTGTGGGGATGGTCTTTACGATTCAGGTGGCACGGGAATTTATTAATTTGGGTGCAGGTTCAGCAGTGGGTGGGGTGCTCGCGATTTCGCTATCGCGGGAATTGGCTCCAGTTTTAACGGCGGTAATTTTAGCGGGACGGGTTGGCTCAGCCTTCGCAGCGGAATTGGGCACGATGCAAGTGACTGAGCAAATTGATGCACTTTATATGCTGCGCACCGATCCGGTGGATTATTTAGTGATTCCCCGGGTAATTGCCTGTTGTTTGATGTTACCGTTGCTGACGCTGATGTCTCTAGCTACGGGGATGACAGGCGGAATGTTTATTGCTGATTGGATGTATGGTATTTCCCACCATGTTTTCTTAGATTCAGCCAAGAATTTTGTTAATCTTTGGGATTTGTGTAGCGCTCCCATTAAAGGTGTTGTGTTTGGATTATTGATTGCGATTATTGGCTCCAGTTGGGGTTTGACAACCACAGGGGGGGCCAAAGGCGTTGGGCAATCGACCACTACTGCGGTTGTTACTTCTTTGTTAGCAATTTTTATTACGAACTTTTTCCTTTCTTGGTTAATGTTCCAAGGCCCAGGAAGTGCGGTATTGAACGGGTTATAGTGTTTATCGTGGGTAGTTTATTGTTGGTAAGGATCGTGCTGGGCTAGTAATCGTTCTAACTTTGCTTCGTCAATTCGAGACAGCACTTTTTTGATTCATGCAAATCTCGAGTGGTTTTGGCTAAACTCAGGGACGAGCCAACTGAAAACATTAACCCCATCCCTAAATATGCTCGAACCCAGGGTCTAACCGGTGCATAGAAAATTCCCATTGTAGTTGCGGTAATAGAAATCACAAAGGATAGCCAGACTTGAGTGATCCATGCCACACTATGATCCTGACTAGAGGCGAGATTGTTCGGTTTTGATGAGGTCATAAGTTGTAAGGCGCTGTCAGTGCTAAAGCGCAGTCAGTTGCAAATATTTTTACTTGCAAAACCCCACTGGTTTAAAGACAGTGCATCTAGTTTGAAGACAGTGCATTATGGGGCTAGGCAAGTGTTCATTGAACTAAAATTTACATCAACAAATTTACATCAACAAATTTACATCAACGGAGTTGCTGATGGATTTGTTAGTGTATGAGTATTTTGCTATTCTCCAAGGGCGATGTTTTCTACGAGATCGGAGAAGTGTTCTGGCTCAAAGAGACTCTGCTCAAATAAACTCTTTAGGGCGATCGGATGCAGTTGACGATTCCATTCCTGTAAACGCACCATGACTTGTAAAAATGTAAAGGTGAGTTCGATCGTCATCGGTAATCTTTGCAGAAGCGGAATAGATGCTGATGATGAATGAATAGGTTCTCCCGAAGATGTTTGATCCTGCGCTTGATCCGGCGAGGGTTCATGTGCTTGATCAAAAGGGGTGAGAAATTCTTGTTGTAAACGTTGTAACTGCACTAGAAACTTGCCACCTAAGGCCCAACGGCTCAGACCCCATACTCGTGCGAGTTGGTAAATCTCCGATTGCAACAGATGGACGATCGCCTGTTGGAGATCGCCTGTTGAATGCGCCATTAACCAAAAGTAAATCGAAATTGCACTTCCAGTATGGGTAATGCGGTGGTAGAGCTGCTGAGATAAATCGTTGGCAAAGTAATCTAGATCAAGGAGCTCCTTAAGTGCCGTCTGAATATCCGGTGCAATGGGTGGCAACGACTTCGTAATTTTTGTAGTCTGTAGCCACTCTTCTAAATAAGCGCTGACACATTCATCAGAAATGGGTTCAACTTGCATTAAGCTCGTTAAAACCTGTACAAATAATTCGCGATCGATGCCAATCACTTGATTAGAAACATGCAAGGGCGTTGCCTTCCAAGGGCAACTGTAGGCGTATTCGGCAGGCTCTGTAAAATGGGTGAGATGATAACTCAGTTGTTCGCTGCTGAGGTAGCGATCGAGCAAAGTTGTGATACGTGCGCGAGTGTGTAAGTAGTTGGGATGGGATACCCAGGAACCTGCAATATCTCTATTTTCGTTAAGCACATTATGGGATGAATGCTGGGGCAAATTTTCAGGAACAAGCAATGTATGCATATAGCATTTCCTCCAATGGGGCTGAAGGAGAGAGGGATGGGCGTGAGGATCCAGCAGTCTAGGGTGGATAGCTCATCCCTCATCAGGGTGCATGTTTCTAGAATGACGCCGAAGTTCCGATCGATTGGCTTAGTTTTTGGCTGAATTTTTGGCTAAGTCAGATCCCTCTAGTCCAGGATTGCAGGAAAACCCTAGATCGAGGTTGATGCTCAAGTTGAAGTATCAAAGGTGAGACTGTTGCGAGACTGTTGCGAGGCGGTTGCGAGGCGGTTCAATCAAGACTTTCCAGCTCAGCTATCCCTAGGGGTTCTTTCCTAGGGGCACTTTCTTAAGGGCAATATAGTCCTGAAGACATCAAAAAAGTCCTAAAGACATCACAAACTTTTTCTTGCTCTAACCTAACATGCCCAAAACAGAATGGATATCACCCGAGGGGATGACCCACCTGGATATATTGGGGGACAATGGGCGGCCCTTCGGAAAACTGGATGGCATAATAACTCTGATCGATCGGAGTCAGATCAATCAGAGTCAGGTGGCTCATCGGAGCAGGTGGTGTGATGATGGCAATTAATCGGCAATCAGTGAGTTCGATCGTGCCTCAGGCATCACTAACACCTTGTCTACTCGGTTCCCATCCATATCCATGACCTCAAAGCGTAACCCATCCCAAGTAAAGTGATCGGCGGACATGGGAATGCGGCCTAAATACATCACCACAAATCCACCTAGGGTTTGATAACTGCCGCGATGCTCCCCAGGGAGGTCTTGTTCTTCAAGTTCCAGCAATTCTTTGAACTGATAAATCGGCAGCATTCCGTCCAACAGCCAAGAGCCATCTTCCCGCTGAATAGCTTGGGGTTCTTCCAGTTCTTCTGCACTGGGCAGATCCCCTACCAATGCTTGCAGGATATCTGTCAGGGTCACCAATCCCTGGATCACACCATATTCATCCACAACAAAGGCGATTTGATTTCCCGTTTGCTTAAATAATTCCAAGACTTTAAGCGCACGGGTACTTTCCGGTACAAAAACAGGTTTTTGAAGGGACTTCGTAAAATCCAGTGGATCGCCATCTAGGGTTTCCATGAGTAAGTCGTAGACTTGGATGACCCCCAATAGGTTGTCGAGTCCACCTTGGCAGATGGGAAAGCGAGCATGGGAACCTTCATGCATGGCGCGACGATTTTCTTCGTCTGAGTCGTCTAAATCGAGCCACAAAATGTCTACCCGAGGCGTCATAATGGCACTAATTCGCCGATCGCCCAGTTGAAACACCCGCTTCATGATGTCTTCTTCGGCCTGTTCGAACATTCCGGCTTCGGTGCCCTGTTCAATCAGTACCCGAATTTCCTCCTCTGTTACTTGAGGTTCATCGGAAGGGCGGATACCCAAAATTTGCAAAACGACATCCGTGGACTGGCTCAGCAAATAGACGATCGGAGCAGCTACCTTTGCAAGTAAACTCATCGGCCCTGCCACCGTTGCAGCAATGCCTTCGGGGGAGTTGAGAGCCAGCCGTTTAGGAACCAATTCCCCCAAAATGAGGGTGAGATAGGTCACTGTTAAGACTGCCAAACCGAAAGCTAGGCCCTCGCTGTAGGACTTGAGGATCGGAATGTCTTCCAAGATTGGCTTAAATACCGATGAGAAGACCTGTTCCCCAAATGCCCCAGAAATAATTGCAATTAACGTGATCCCAACTTGGGCTGCTGCCAAAAAGTTATTGGGATTGTTCGCGAGGTGGAGGGCAGACTTGGCACCTTTGTCGCCTTGATTGGCGGCCTGCTGCAACCGTACTTTTCGGGCAGACACGATCGCCATCTCTGACATCACAAACAGGGCATTGGCGATAATCAGCAGCAAAATGATGAGAAAGTTAGTGGCGAAGGAAGACATGTCCCCTGGGGATAGCGAGAAGATGACTGTCTTAGTTTATCGGAGAACGCTAAGATCGCCTAAAACTCCTCAATCATGGCTTGGATTCCCAGGCTGGTTAAACTTTGCAGCAGTTGTTCCGCCTTGGCTCGATCGCTGAAGGCTCCGGCTTGCAAGACGGTTTGGCCTCGGGACGTAGTGGTAAAGGCATCGGGAACGATCGTCCGCAACGCCCGCTCATCGGATAGGGGCGCTACCACCCGAACGCGCAGAACCGTAGCAGGTGCGCCCGATCGAGTCGGGGGAATGGGCGGACTGCCTGCGCTAGGTCGTGTGCCTCCTCGCCAAACGGGAACCGCTGCCATATCGCCAACATTACCGAGGGGAATATTAGAACCGGGTACGGGGAGCACATTACTGGGTCGGGGTGCTGGCGTGGCCGTCCAAGCATTAAAGGTTAGCGGGGCGGGGCTAATAACACTGGGATTAGCAGCGAGGCTGGAAGGTGTGGCCGTGCCTGCGGTAAAGCGATCGCTTTTAGCTTGTTTGGGCAAGGGGAGCGATCGGCTGCTGGAACTTGTGGGAGCGACGGCAACGGGCACAATCACAGAATTCGGTGGTGGAGTACTCGATCCGTTGCTGGTGGGTACGACTACATTGTTGGGCCGAGGGGCGATCGAGATCGGGGTAGCTACAGGTCGTGAAGGTTCGCCGGATGTGGGACGCGAGAAGGTAATTTCCCGTACGGGTTGTTCAGAGGGGGCTGCTGTTGATGCGATCGCAGGCGATATGGCTGAAGTGGCGACAGGTACAGGAATCGGCGTCGCAGTCGGGCGGGTAGGTGCAGTCGGACGGGTAGGCAGGGCTGTACTCAACCTCAGCGGTTCTCGGTTCTCTACAGGAACTGCTGCAACGGTAGCCGCGTTCAAATCCAGGCGGCCACTACTGGTGGAGAACTGATTTCCCGCCGCTGGAATGATCTGGCTACTGGTTTTGGCATTGACATCGGATTGTCCATTGCTGAGGAATGTATTATTTCCCAAGTCGCCCACCGTGCCTAAATCCGGTTGAGTATTGGCGATCGCGACTAGGCCGTCCCGCTCGTTGCCATCGATCACATTACCCCGCAGGATCGGGCGGGCATTCCCTTGCACAACGACCCCATCTTTGTTTTGGGTAATGCGGTTCCCGATCAGACGGGGGGCAGCATTTTGGGCAACGTTGACGCCAAATCCGGTTTTCTCAAAAATGTTTTCCCGCAATTCAGGCCGAGAGGTGCCGTAGATTGTGACGCCATTGGCTCCGTTTTCGTAGAAGTAGTTATTTTTCAGAACGGGGGCGCTATTGCCAACGATCGACACGCCATCGTGGTCACTGCCTGTAAAGGTGTTGTCGCTGAGGACAGGGCTACTGGACTCGACCCACACCCCGTAGCCTTGGGGTTCAGGGTTGGATACCGTGACGCCACGCAGTCCGGCCCGATTCGCTCCCACGATCGCCACATTCTGCCGCCCAAAACTCTTGCTCAGGAAAACCCCGGAACCACGAATGACGATATTCTGCCCCCGATCGCGGGGTTCGCCTTGCAGGGTGACACCGGGTTTGAGGTTGATGGGAAAGACTTCCCCATTGGCGGTGCTGTAGGTGCCGGAGGCTAGGACGATGATGGTATTTGGCTGGGCGAGTTGTAGGGCTTTGGTAATGCTGCGCAGGGGGGATTGGTCGCTACCATTGTTGCCATCGTTGCCCCCCTGGGAATTGACAAACAAAAGGTTGTAATCTGCCGCTGGGGTTGCTTGGGCAATTTGGTAAGGGGAGGTGGGAACGGGACTGGCGATCGCGGGTAGGGTATTCAGCACGCCTAGCCCTAAGGTTGTCAGGAGACTAACTTGTAAAATCTGCGCAGGACGAGGAACACAGCACAATGGACGATCCAGGTGACGACTAGACTGAGGAGTCACGGTAGAAATCTCCTATTCACGGCTTATAGGATTATTGGACTTGTAGCTTACTCGAAATTTCTCGGTCTGATGCACTGGATCTGAACAAATTTTCAGGACTCGGAAAATTTTTGCAAGGAGCTGAGGATGACCAGGATTTACTAGTAGATAGATGGACGATCGCTGAAATTGTTTCCGTACAGCAATCAGTTGGATCTGCAAATGCTTTAATAAATCACAGATTCTTGCAGTCCCCTCAGCCAACTCTATGCATTGATCCCCATCATTCCTCTTAAAGGCTGATTTAGGAGCCGAGAAGTTTTTTTACCGCCGACCAAGACGGACGCAAAGTTGCTGTAGAAGTGAAAGATTTCGATGGGATGTCTGTGATCAGTGAACTAGAAAAAACGATGGGGCAGCTTCAGCTTTATCAATGGGCCTTGGAAAAACAGGAGCCAGAGCGCGAATTGTTCTTGGCGGTGAGTCAAGACATCTACATCAAGCATTTCCAAAAGCCGATTTTTCAGATGGCTGTGCAGCGCAATAAAATCAACCTTTTAGTTTATGAACCCAGTCAGGAGGTCATTCTGCAATGGATCAAACCTTGAGTTATGCAGACATTCTAAAAAAGACTGTGCGAGCAGCGGTGGTCAATCAACCCCGATTGCAGGAAATTAAACTCTATTCTGTGTGCGACACTGAGTCTGGTCATTTTTTGGTTCTGGCAACGGGCTGGGACAAGCAACGTTGGATGGACACCATCTTGTTTCATGCTCGTTTGGTGGGGCAGCAAATCTTTATTGAGGAAGATAACTTTGAGGAGAGCTTAACTCAAGTGCTCATTGCGAGTGGAGTTAGAAAAGAGGATATACGGCACGAGGATCTCAGGGCTACGGCATAAAGTCCCTAGCCACCGCTCAAGGGACACGTTACGATGATTGAGGTTTTTCGAAGGTTCCCATGAGTTCTGCTGCGCTGTATCGCATTCTGGACGCCAATCTCGATCGCGCCCGTGAAGGGTTGCGAGTGGTGGAGGAATGGTGTCGCTTTGGCCTCAATCAGGCGGCGTTGACGGAGCAATGTAAGGCGATGCGGCAGGAATTGGCCCAGTGGCACCTACCGGAATTTCGGGCAGCGCGAAATACGCCGGGGGATCTGGGAACCCAGATGACCCATCCCCAGGAGGCCAAGCGGGACAGTATTGCCCAGGTTTTGCAGGCGAATTTGTGCCGAATTGAAGAATCGCTGCGGGTACTGGAGGAATACGGCAAGGTGCATAGTGCCGAAATGGGCGCTGCCATGAAGCAAATGCGCTACAAAATCTATACCTTGGATAGTCAGTTGCAAGCTAGCTCACAAGCTAGTCCTTTACAAACTCAGACATTAGAGACGTTACCGGAACTGCCAACCATGACGCTTTCCCGCCACGATCGCCTCCACCAAGCACAACTGTACTTAGTGACTTCGCCGTCCGATCGCTTAGTTGAGGTGGTGGAATCTGCGCTGAAAGGCGGGCTGACGTTAGTGCAGTACCGCGATAAAAATACCGATGATGGATTGCGGTTCGATCGGGCAAAGCAGTTAAAAGCGCTCTGTCAACAATACGGTGCCTTGTTTATTGTCAACGATCGGGTGGATTTGGCTTTGGCGGTAGATGCGGATGGGGTGCATTTGGGCCAACAGGATTTGCCCTATGAAGTGGCACGGCAGATCCTGGGGCCGGATAAAGTTATTGGCCGATCGACGACGAATCCCGAGGAATTTGCCAAGGCGATGCAGGAAGGAGCCGATTACATTGGCGTTGGCCCGGTGCATGAAACGCCGACGAAAGCCGGGAAAGCCGCTGCCGGATATGACTATGTGCACTATGCCTCTGAGAATTGTGCGATTCCTTGGTTTGCGATCGGGGGGATTGATCTAAGTAATGTGCAAGCAGTCGTTGATGCGGGGGCGCGGCGGGTTTCTGTGGTACGAGCCGTGATGGAAGCGGAGAACCCTCAGGTCATGACCCAGCAATTCCTCGATCGATTAATGGCCTAAGGGCTGGTGAATGACCGTGAGATTGTTGGGTGTTTGTAGGATGATCGCGGGGTTTTTCTAGTTCTCCTAGTTGTTCCTGTGGTGGCAGATTCAGGTTGGACTACTGCGAACTTTATAATTGAGATTGAGTTGCATCTATTGAGGCAAACTGTCAAGTGTGAAGTTTCTTGATCAAGATATTACAGTTCATTTCTGAATTATGGAAGTGGTAATTCGATCGCCTAGCCTAGGATCGAACTAAGCTTTTTTACCTATTGACGAGCAACTGACGAAGTAACAAACCAGTATAAATTTTTGTTACTTTATTGAGACTTGCTTTCGATAGGGCATGGTGTGAATGATCTGTTAGGAGAATTTTTGCAATGTCCCTTCCTTTGCTTGAGTACGCGCCTTCTTCTCAAAATCAACGGGTTGCAGGCTTTGAAGTCCCAGGTGATGAACAGGCTTGGGCTTTCAGCGCGGATGCAATTTTGAGTGCTGCTGAGATGGATGCGGTTATCCAGGCTGCCTATCGTCAAATCTTGAATGAACAACAGATGACGAGTAGTTCGCGGATTCCCTATCTGGAGTCGCAACTGCGTTCTGGCCAAATCACAGTTCGGGAGTTTATTCGGGGGTTGGCCACTTCTGAGGTCTTCCGTACCCGCAATTACGACACGAACAATAACTATCGCTTTGTGCAAATGTGCATCCAGCGGCTACTGGGTCGGGAAGTTTACAACGATCGGGAAAAATTTGCCTGGTCTACGGTACTGGCTACCAAGGGACTCAATGGCTTTATTAGCGATCTGTTGGAGTCTGAAGAATATCTGACAAACTTTGGCGATCACACCGTGCCCTTTCAACGCCGTCGAGTGGTGCAGCAGCGCACCACTGGAGATCTTCCCTTTGCACGGATGGCTCGCTACGACGAATTCCACTTGGCGCAATTGCCGAAGACGAGTGCCTATGCTGTGTCTGCGAGCACCTATCGGGTGACGAATATTGGTCGGGCCGATCGTTGGGCATGGCAACAGGGAGCCAATAACCGTTATGCCCAGATTTGGTATGGCATCATTCTTGCCAGTGTTGGCTGCCTGAGCTTGCCCCTGTTAGGGTTGATTTTTGGCTGGTAGCTAGTGTTTGGCTAGTCATTGTTGCGAGTTGCAGCAATTGTAGTGATTTCAAAGTTTTTCAAGCAAGTTTGCCCTCTCAACTTCTAGCAACCAGACACTATCCACCTGGTTGCTTTTTTGTTGTGTGGAATTGTCGAGAGATTGAGGAAAGCCACCGCCAGTCAGGCCCGGAAGATTGTAGGCTGGAAAAGCTATTTGCAAGCTGAGTTGTTTGCAAGCTGAGTTGTTTGTAAACGGATGCGATCGCAGATTGCAGTCTGAAATTTTGAACGGTGGGAATTTCATGGAAACAATTACCTTACAAATCAACGGTGAAGCCAAATCTTGCCCCCCTAAGCTGAATTTGCCGCAGTTGTTGGAATATTTGGGCATGAATCCCCGTTTGGTGGCCGTGGAATACAACGGTGAAATTTTGCATCGTCAGTTTTGGGAAAATACAGAAGTGCAGGCGGGCGATCGCTTGGAAGTGGTGACGATCGTGGGAGGGGGCTAGGGTTTGGGTCTACAGTCATTGTTCGCTATCGATTGCTCAAGCCAGGGTGGGATCGGGAATCCCGACCTCAAGTCACGCCGGGTTCGCATTCCCGAACGGAGGCGCAAACGATAAAGTAGAAAGAGCGAAGCATGTCGTCTCATCCGGTCAGCCCGCCTGAGCCATGCGACCTAACTTCTGCGAGATGCTGCTATGAAAACTCGATTGACTCATTTACTGAAACCCCTTTTGAAACCGATTCTCGCGATCGCATTGATCTTTACTCTATTCTTTGGAGCGGTGGATCAAGCCCAAGCGGCGAGCTATGGTGGACGGATTGGTGGGGGATCTTTTCGATCTGCCCCTAGCCGAACCTACAGCGCACCCCGTTCCTACGGTGGCGGCTATGGCGGCGGTGGTGGTTACTATGGTGGCGGTGGCAGCAGTTTCTTCTTCTTCCCTTCGCCGTGGATGTTTTTCTGGGGCGGCGGCGGTGCCTTTGGCGGTCTGTTCACCGTGCTGATTTTCGTCGCGATCGCGAACTTTGCGTTTCGTGCCCTGCGCAATGCCCAGTCCGGTGAAGGCGATAGCTTGGGTGGATCTACCCTCTCGGTGACCAAGCTGCAAGTAGGACTGTTGGCCCAAGCACGGGAGTTGCAAGCCGACCTCAATCGCATTGCCCAACGGGCAGATACCAGTTCCAATGCTGGCTTGGCGCAAGTGTTGCAGGAGTCCACACTGTCGTTGCTGCGGCACCCGGAATACTGGGTCTATGCAGGTGGAGAAACGAAAAATGCAGGACTGACAGCGGCGGAAGCGGAATTTAACCGCATGGCCCTGGCGGAACGGAGTAAGTTTAAGGGCGAGTCGCTTTCCAATGTGAGTGGACAGTTGAAGCAAGCGGATAGTAGTTCCCTGACCGTTGCCCAGAAGGGAGAGCTTGCAACCCAAGCACCGGGGGAATATATTGTGGTGACCCTGGTGGTAGGGGCGGAAGGTAAAGTTGATTTACCGAAGATTACCAGCGCAGATGATGTGCGGAAGGCATTGAGTGTATTAGGAAGTGTCTCGAGCGATCGCTTAATGGCCTTAGAAGTACTGTGGACGCCACAGGCAGACGGGGATGTCTTCACTAGTGATGACATGATTGTCAGCTATCCCACGTTGAAGCTGGTGTAAGTTAGATTGTTTTACGGAGATGGGATGCGTTTTCAATAGCGCATCCTTTTTTGTTCACTAAAATCCATTGAGTTTATTTTTGATTGTTTGTTATAGCTGTAGCCAAAATTGTGAGGATGATCATCTTTTTGAAAAAGGAGACTTTAAGATAATTTGACCGATTCCCCCTTAATAAGCAGGATAGGGGGGATGGAATCTGTCGCATCAATAGAATCAATTAGATATCACTTGGATATTACTGTCCCAAACTCATTGGTTATAGCTATATTAAAATTGAATGATTCTATAAGTTTTTATTTGACATTGATAAATCAATAACGATTTCTGTTTTTTGAACTATTGAAAATTGATTGACCTCAATTGTTCTGGATTGCTATGGATAATGCACATTTGGGAATTGCCTTGCTGTCATTGGGGGGGATCGCAACGATCGGCGCGGGATCGCTATTCTGGGCTTATAAAGGCGCAGGCAGTGTGGCTGTCCTGTTCCTAGAAGTGATGCCAGCACCGCAAGGTTTGCCCGATGCTATCCATTATTTATTTCAGACTGGGGTGAGTGCCTACTGTGCAGGCAATTATCGGCGTGCCCTGGATGCGTTTAATCAAGTGCTGCAAATCCAGGCTGATTTGGCCGAGGCGTTCCACGATCGGGGGCTCTGTCTGGCCAATCTACGGCAGGACGATCAAGCAACTCGTAGTTTTGTTAGGGCGGCGGAGTTGTATCTAGTCCAAAACGATTGGCCATCAGCCGAGCTTGTGAAACAGCATTTAAGGGCGCTGAAGCAGCGCAAGCAGGCAAAATAATCGCCGTGCTGTTTGGCTAGGGTGACTGAAACGGTTCTGGAATGGCCTGTTGAGGGCTGGCTAGGAGATTGCTAGATTACTGAGTAAGGAGACGACTGAGTAAGGAGACCAGCTTAGGCTACTCTATAACAACGTCTCCTCACAACAGCGTCCTTCCTCGGTTCCCTGATGGGTAACTCCTCTGAATATGCGTAGTCCTAATTTATTGGCCTTAGATTTTGATGGTGTCATCTGTGATGGCCTGTTTGAGTATTTTCAGACCGCTTGGCGTGCCTATTGCCAGCTATGGCATCCAGACAATACCCCCCCGACCGAAGAAGTTGCCCAAACCTTCTATCGACTGCGTCCGGTGGTGGAAACAGGCTGGGAGATGCCCGTTTTGATCCATGCTTTAGAGTCAGGGTTTAGCGAAGCTGCAATTTTGCAAGAGTGGCCCAACCTCGCCCTAGAACTGTTGCATCACCATCGCCTGAATCCGAAAGAAGTGGGGGCGATCGTCGATCGTATTCGAGATCAATGGATTGCCCAGGATCTGCCGAGTTGGTTAGGTGAACATCGCTTTTATCCAGGGGTGATCGATCGACTCAAAGCCACTGAAAATTTTGTCATTATTAGTACCAAAGAAGCGCGATTTATTCGCCAATTACTGCAAGAACAAGGGGTTGAAATTCAAGATGATCGGTTGTTTGGCAAAGAAAAACAACGGCCTAAGTACGAAATTCTGCGCCAACTTAAACCGGAGTATGACACGATTTGGTTTATTGAAGATCGCCTCAAAACATTGCAAATGATTGAACAGCATCCTGAGTTAACGGATGTGGAACTTTTTTTAGCGGATTGGGGCTATAACCTGGTACGCGATCGGGATATTGCTCAACAGAGCGATCGGCTCCATCTACTGAACCTGGATCAGTTTCAACAATCGTTTGACCTATGGTCTTAACTGCCTTTACCCGATCTGCTGGGATAGTGCATTAGGACTGCTTTCCAGTGCCCTGGATGAACCAAGAGGAGGATCAATTCTGAAGGAATTTTGTTGGTAGGCAACAGATGATGTCAAAATTGCAAAAAATGTCCAACAGAAAAAACTGGTCTCATCAAAATTAGAAAGCCGATCGTGGCTTCTACCTTTTCCAGCAACGTCTGAAACAGAAAACATTGCTCGGCAGAAGAAATAACCACGATCGGCGAGTCACACGCTGGAATGAGTTGCTAATAACTAGCACATAAAATCAACTGACTGAGAGACTGGCAGCGACTCATGTTGCTATCAGGCTAATGTTGCCACCAGATTGTCAACCCCGTCGAAGTTGCGGGTGGTGCAGGGTTGGTGAAATAGATGCCATCGCCTTCATGGCCTGGAATCATCACCACGGCACCATAGCCCGTTACTTCGCCTCCATGGGTTCGTTGCCATTGATAGGAAGATGAACCATTGGTCGCATGGAACCAAGAATCAAGAATCCGCGAATTCAACGCAATGTGATAGCCAAAGTGATAGGAAATGTCATCATTGATAAACATGGTTGTGCGGAAACCTGCCACTTGACGTAATCCCTTAAACACACGCCACCACGGATCAGGCCAGTTGGCTCGATCGGGCGGAGCCGGAATAATGGAACAGCCCTTCAAGAATAGGTACCGCATACTGCTGCCACTGCGATCGCCGTAGGCCGGTTGAGTGCCTAGATTGAGATCCACAATGTCGCAACAATTGCTGCGTGTTGTGAATAGCCAATTGGCTCCATGGCCTTCCATCAGCACAACATTCCACTTGTCCACAAAGGAATCTTCCTGATTGAGCCAGAGCCGAGGTTCATCCCAATAGTAATCACCATAGGTAATGGCTGGGAATCCCATGAGTTTGCCCCAAGCCATGCCATTTTTCAAATCGTTGGCGTCATCTACCCACGCGCTATGATCATTTCGAACCACATACCGACCCACCGTTGGGCTTTGGAGGATCGATCCAGTGGGGCCTCCTGGTAGCTGAGCGAGCTTGTCGGATTGTAACTGCTTCACGCCACTCGGTTCGCTTGGTAGCTCACGAGCTTGGGTATCTTCCACCACTACGGGTTCCGGGGGATTCTTCAGCGCTGCCACTAACCCTGAGAAGAAGGCTTTACCGACCCCATTGGGCGAAGAAATTTCAGCCGTAAAGGTATAAGCAGGTTGCACGTATTTACGATCGTTGCCGGAATAGACCAAACTGGGTTGAGTCACCCGAATTTCCGAAGCACCGCGAAACTTCTGTTTCAGTAGGCTTTCAATTTCATCATAGACTTCTCGATCGCGCCGTAGTTCAGTCGGTAAATTAGTCGGTACCAACTGTTGTAATCGCCGTTCCAGTCCTTCTAGCTTGCCTTGGTTCCCTAAATCCACTAAGAGCTGTGACCCTTCTCCAATCACAGGTTTTTGATTGAGGCTTCTGGAAAAAATCACCGTTTGTAAAACATTCTGGGTTACGGGTGATTGCCCTTGCTTCACATCTGCTTTTTGTAGGGTTACCAGTTGTCGGGGCTCAAATTGACTACTGTCTGATGGCAACAACTTGAGCGTATTCACGTGGTTCAATGCCACTTTCAACGCTTCATTGCGGTTTAGCAATGTAATCTTATTGCTTGCCAACTGTTCAGCTCGGGGCAGGAAAAAGATATGGCCTGTGTTCTCATCCAGGGATAGTCGGGTAAAGGATTGATCCCTTTCCATGAAGACTTTGAGCCGATTCGGCGAAAGCAGCAGTGGAGACAAGAGCGGTTGCTTCAGATTGGGGAGCGTTTGAACTCTGGGTTTTTCGATCAGATTTTGTTGTAGGCGCAGTTGTTCAATCAGTTTAGGCTGAACTTGTAACCGCTTCATTGCATAGATCTGCATCCCTTGGGGCGATTCCAGGGGAACCCGTTCCATGATAATTTTTGGGGTGAGACCGATCGGCTTAATCACATCCGGTCGCTTGATGATAGGATCCCGAATCGGCCCAGGGAACTGGCTTTGCCCCATAGCAGCACTCAAAAACAATACTGTAATGAGGGTGGTTCCAGAGAGTAAGAGTTTTGTAAATAAGCGATTGGATATCAGCATAATTTCCTTCCCAAATCATGTCCTAGAGAGGGGCTGACCTGAAAATTAGGTTTGCTACCGACGATCGAAGAGCCTCGATTTCAGGTCTTTTTTTGGGATAGATGCATTTCCCCGTGCTCCCTATAGTCTTTACGGAACAGTATTGACGGATCTCAGTTCTCCGGTTGTATGGGAGATTCGTTAATCGTTTGGGCCACAACAGGTCGGCGGAACTTTGAAGGTTAGAAAAGCCTCCGCCATGGGAGATGTGTCACGATCGCCCACCAATAAAAACTCTATGTTCGATCGTGAGGAGATAACCGATGGAGAGAACTACTCATGCGATGATTAAAATCATCTTTTTTAATTCATCTATTCCCTAAATATTCCGTAGATATTCAAAAAGCATTGGCAAAACATGAACTCCAGTCATGCTTTTTAAAGAATTGAATCGGTTGTATCCGGTGTTGTCTTTCATCAAGGAGAACAAGGAAAATCTTGACTACTAGCCTTTAACGACTAGCGTTTAGCTAATCACTTTTAACTACTAACCAGTCTTATCAAACCAGTATTGTCCAACTAGTATTAGTAAGCTCTAAAAACTGGCAGGACTGTACAGACAATCAATCTGAATAGATAACCCATCTGAAAGTCAAATTTTCAGAGATGGATGCGTTAACCGCAAAGATCTTAGAGACCAATGCGTCAGAGGCCCATGCGTGAGTGGCTCAGTCAGAGATTAAATCAAAGGTTCAGTCAAAGGTTCAGTCAAAAACTAACGTTAAAGACCTGTAGGGATTTTACCTATTTCAATTGTAGAAAATCCCTTGAAAAACTGAAATGTTGAATAGAAAATTAACGTTTTATTGAACCGTTGATTGTCGGTTGGTGTGTGATTGGAGGGGGCATCAACCCATGGCGCTGTGATATAGGCAGTCCTAAAAGTTGGAATGGGGGGGATTGGGCGATCGGTTTAAAAGAGGCGTAGTCGGAGTGGAGAGGGGTTGAGCTGGTTCTACGCCAGCTTTGCTTAAATCAGTGCTCTCCACCTGCTCGAGTATCGCTGCATGGACAATATTTCCCAGGACATTTAACATCGTGGAAAGTCCATCAATGAGTCGATTTACCCCGGCGACGATCGCCACTCCTTCCACGGGGAGCCCCGCAGCCGTCAATACCGTCGTCATCATGATGATCCCTGCACCGGGAACCCCAGCTGTACTCAAGGACACTAAGAAAGTACTGAGAAAGACTGTGGAGAGTACTGTCGGAGTGAGGGGGATCTGGAACAATTGCGCAATGAAAATCGCGTTAAAGCCCTGCATAATTGCTGAACCATCCCGCTTCAATGCTGTCCCTAAAGGAATCGCAAAGCTCGCGATCTCATCTCGCATCCCATAGGCGGTCTGGGCATCCTTGAGCGTGACAGGTAAAGCTGCATTGGAACTAGCGGTTGCAAACGCTAGGGACAGGCTAGGCGAAAAGTTTTGAAAGATTTTGAGGGGAGAAATTTTGAAGGCAATCAGTAGGACAATGTAAACGGCAATCATCCATAGAATTGCAATAAAGTTTCCTGCCACGTAGTTAAATAACCTAACAATAATGCCTAAACCTTGCTTAGCAATGACGGAACTCATCAACGCAAAAACACCGATCGGTGAAGTATAAAGCACAAGAAATAAAACTTTCTCGCTAATGGCATAGATACTCTCAATCAACTGAACAAACGGTTGGGCTTGTTTTCCCGCTTGCTGGATTCCTAGACCTAGCAACGCGGCTGAAAAAATGGTTTGTAATAAATGCCCCGTTGCCAGCGCTGTGAGAGGATTAGTGGGGACTAAGCTAATCAGCCATGCCAATACATCGGGAGCCTGGGGAGAGACCAGTACAGGTTCGATCGCAAGATCTGTCATTTGAACGGACGATCGCAGGACTATCGCCGTTCCCATGCCCAACGCAACGGCCACTGAACTCGTGAGGCAATAACCGCCCAAAAGCCGGACTGTATATCGCCCCATTTCGGCGGCATTCCGGATGCGTGTCATTGCCAAAATCAGTGAGGAGAAGATGAGGGGCACAACAACAAACTGAATCAGCCGCAGAAAGACTTGCCCTAATGGATCAAACCCGTAATGATCAATTGCCCCAACCCAGGTAGGGCAGAGTTCATGGAGGGCTGTTCCAACTGCTACGCCTCCCACTAAAGCCAGCAAAATGAGAGTTGAAAGAGTCATAATCCGCGATCGTACTCACTAACGCGCACCACAAAACTAATTTATCTGAGTTTTGTACCATCTATTGTGTTCCGTGGATGAGTCGGGGGGTGCATGATGTGGTAATGGGGGGAGAAGGTAAGGGATACAAGAGGGGAAAGGGGGGAAGGGGGAAGTGCACCCGAGGTCGGGTCGGGTTGGAAATCTGGTGCGATCGCCGATCGCTGCATAAATCTCCCAACTCCACCGTGGAAAGATCTAACTGCGAGGAATCGTCCATTTGACCTGTCCCGTAGCCAATGTTTTTCCTTTAGTTAGCCCTCAACTTACGGAGACTCCCATGGGAATTTTTGCATTCTTCTCTCCCTTCAATGACGGTTCCCTATTTGTTGTAGGAGACAACCAAAACAATGCAATTACAATTGGTCGCAATGCCGCTGGCGATCTAGAAATTAATAATGGTAGTGTTCAGATTTTTGGTAATCGTCGTAGTTTCTCGAGCAATAGCCAAATTCAAGTCTTTGGCTTAGGCGGTAATGACACCATTACCATTGATGAAAGTAAAGGCAAACTACCCACTGCCCATATCTTTGGGGGATTGGGGAACGACATTATCAAAGGTGGCTCCGCGATCGACTATCTCTACGGCGGGGATGGTAATGACTTTATCGACGGCAACGGTGGCAACGATTTTGCCTTTCTTGGTGCAGGGGATGACGTATTCCAGTGGGATCCCGGTGATGGCAGTGACCTCGTAGAAGGGGGGCTGGGACTGGATACCATGATTTTCAATGGCTCCAACGGCGATGAAATATTTGACTTCTCTGCCAAGGGCGATCGGCTGCGCTTCTTCCGCAACTTGGGCAATATCGTCATGGATACCAATGATATTGAACGAGTGGATGTCAACGCATTGGGTGGCGCAGATACGATTACCATTAACAATCTAGCGACAACCGATGTTAAAGATATTCAAATTAACCTCGGTGCATCCCTAGGGGAAATCCTGGGAGACAGCAAACTGGATTCCATTATCATCAACGGAACCGACAATGCAGATACGATCGATCTCACCAGTAACGATAGTGGTCATCGGATAACTGGCTTAGCTGCTGCTGTACAAATTAGTGGTGCAGAAGCAACTGATAAACTGGCTGTCAATGCCCTCGGTGGCAATGATACCCTTCGTGCCAATACCCTACGCAGTACCTTAATTCAATTCACTGCCGATGGGGGTGATGGGGATGATGTCATCCTCGGCGGGCTAGGTGCAGATGTTTTATTCGGCGGTTTGGGGAACGACTTTATTGACGGGAATGGTGGTAATGATATCGCTTTTCTTGGTGCAGGGAACGATATCTTCCAATGGGATCCCGGTGACGGCAGTGATGTTGTGGAAGGTCAGGCTGGCTTCGACACCCTACGATTTAACGGTGCCAACATTGCTGAAATTTTTGACATTGTCGCCAACGGCGATCGGGCGAAGTTAAATCGCAACGTAGGCAACATCGTCATGGATTTTGATGATACTGAAAAGATTGAACTCAATGCCCTAGGCGGTGCGGACATCATTAATATTCAATCCCTCGTGGGTACCGATGTTCAAGAGATTGTCATCAACCTAGCAGCAGCGGGTTTAACCACTGGAGATGGCACTGTTGATCAAGTCAATATCTTTGGTACCAATGGCGATGATGGCATTGTGATTGCCAGTAACACAACAGGTTCTATCATCAGCGGCCTCAGCGCAAGCATTAGCCTATTAGGAAGCGATCCAACGGATCAGTTTTCAATCAACGGACTTAATGGTAACGATATTATTGAGAGCAGCTTTTTCTCTAACACATCTGGATTATTAGTTCTATCCGGTGGCGCAGGGGATGATGTTCTTGTGGGAAGTGCAGGCAACGATCGGTTACTCGGCAATGATGGCGACGATATTCTACTGGGCAATGCAGGTGACGATCGATTAGATGGCGGAAATGGGGATGATATTTTGATTGGGGGTGAGGGGAATGATGTGCTTTTGAACGGCGAAGTCAACAGCCAATAAAAAATATCGTCCATTGATCTTAATCTGTAAAAAGGTGGGAGCAATCCCACCTTTTTTGTAGCCGTGCTTGTTCAATAGTATTGCTAGTATGACTCTTCTAAGGATGTGATGAGCGTTCCCAATTCCCCTACCGAGTCAGAACGGGTTGAATATACTGCTTATTGGCTCGAACGTAGCATTGATAACTTTGTCCCGTTCGACTCCGCACCCGCATCCACGTTCGTCCTTGGCGATCTTTTGCGTTGTAAAGCACTTCATCTGACCCACCCCGCCCTAAGTCCGCTTGCAGAATGCTGCCCTGGCTAAACGTTCTGGAAATCGCCGCCGTTACCTCAGAATCCTGCCGACAATTCAATCGCGAACTCACCACGCGCCATAAGGCTCCAGCTTGCAAACTCCCACTGGTGACCGTCCCTTTCACCGGGCCAGCATTGGTTAAATAATCACCACTGGAATTGATTTCAGGTCTGTTGTAGAAATCACTACTGGCTCCAGCAACATTCGCCCCAGCAAGAGGGACGATTGGGGTTAACAGAACTGCTACTAAACTCAATCGCCAAGCAGACCGCATAGACCAACCTCAAGACTCCAGTCCTACCATAGCCCAACAGTCAGTTCCTCAGCCAACCGATGCAATTGGGCTAGAGGTCACTCGCGCGTCCCCACTCCAACCTCTTCCTGAACAGAACCAGTCTGTGATTCCGGAGAAGCCACGATCTCAAATTCTGGGGAGAGGCGATCATCCGATCGGCCTCCAAAGAAATCATGCAGCAACAAATAGAGGCAGGGAATAATAAATAACGTGAGTAATGTTGCTAGTGCTAATCCAGAAAAAACAACAATTCCCAATGGTTTAAGAAATTCTCCACCTTGGCCAATCCCTAATGCTAGGGGAAACATCCCTACAACGGTCGTAATGGTAGTCATTAAAATGGGTCGTAACCGTTGGGGAGCCGCTTGTAAAATCGCAGCTCGACGACTGACCTGATCCCGATCGCGGATTTGATTGGCCAATTCCACCATCAGAATCGCATTATTCACCACAATCCCAATTAGCAGCACAGCACCGACAATCACCGTAGCCCCGATCGCCGTCTGTGTCGCAAAGAGTCCTAAGATCCCACCTGATAGTGCCAAGGGCAACGTAAACATAATTACTAGGGGATCAACTAGAGAGTTATATTGAACGGCCATAACGACGAATACTAGAAAAGCCGCTAAACCACCCAGGACAGGCAACGCGCCCTGAATGTCCTGATTACTCTGTGCGGCTGCGCTAGGTAGCCGACTCACCCCTTCCGGCAGCGTTAGGGAATTGAAAATGCGATCGACTTCAGCCAAGGCACGACTTAAACTAGCTCCTTCCTTCAAGTTCCCTGCAATCAAAAACACCTGTCGTTGGTTAATCCGCTGAATTTCCCCCGGTGCTTCCCCCAATTCAACGGTGGCCACATCACTCAGACGAATCAGGCGATTGTCTGAGGTAAATAGCGGCAGTTGTTGTAGTTGCGAAGGCTGACGAATGGCGTCGTTGGCTAACTCAACCCGCACATCCACCAAGCGGTTACCCCGTTGTAGTTGGGTGGGAATGGAACCTTGAATGGCAGTCTGTAACGTCGCGCCCACGTTTTCAACATTCAGCCCCACCCTAGTTGCCCGTTCCCGATCGAGGCGAATTTGCAGTTCTGGCTGGCGGCGATCGGCGTCGGGGCGAAAGCGAGAGAGGGTGGCCTGTTCTCCCAATGCTGCCAGTACTTGGCGTCCGGCCTGGGCTAGGGTCTCCGGATTGGTGCCTTGCAGCATAATGTCAATCTCGGCACCGCGCACGGGGGAATTGTTTAAAATTAAGCCCCGCACTTGACCAGGATTGAGACGCAGCAGAATATCGACCAAGTTGAGTTGATTGAGTTCTTGCGTCACGCGATCGATGTAGACTGACACATTCGCCCCCGGTTTGAGGGTAATGTTACTGGAACTGCGCAGGGCATTTTCGCTGGTGCTACTGCCAAACAACACGCCCCCCACGGTTGTAAAGACATAATCCGTTTCCGGCTGATTGAGCAGAATTTCATCCACCGCTTCCATTACCTTACGGCTCGTGGCGAGGGGCGTGCCCGATGGAAATTGGGCAATCAGGTTCGCTTGTCCGGTATTAATGCGGGGCAAAATTTCCTGGGGAATTTGACCCAACACGAGCCAACTGCCGCCGCCTAAAAAGATAAAAGTGGCAGCTACAATGAGTAATCGTTGCTGTAAAACTCGCCGGAGGAAGGCCCCATATTGCCGAGTTGCGATGGCAAAACGTTGGTTAAATGCCTGAAAAAGCCAGAGTTGACTCAGCCCGCTCGATCGAGGAATGGCCAGCAACCTTGAGGTCAGCATGGGCACCACCGTCACCGCAACGACAATGGACGCAGCAACGGAAAAACTAATTGTGAGAATCAATTCATTAAACAGTAGGGCAATAAATCCACCAATCATCAAAAAGGGTAAAACTGCAACCAGGTTGGTCGCCGTTGAAGCCAGCAAAGCCGACTCCACACTTTGCCCGCTTTGAATTGAGGTGGCAATAATTTGTTGAGGGGAAAGGGTCGATCGGGAATCCTGTCCCGGTGTCATTCCGGTATCTTCTGCGATCGTTTCCAGCATCACGATCGAGTTGTCTACGACAATCCCCACCCCCAACGCTAAGCCGCCTAAACTAAATACATTAATGGATAAGCCAAACAACCGCATTAAAATAATGGCAGCCAAGGTTGCTAAGGGAATCGCGAGAACGATAATTAAGGTTTGCCGCAGGGATCCGAGAAAGAGCAAAACTGCAATTGCAGCTAATCCTGCCCCAAAAATACCGGAGGAGGTCACATTGGAAATTGCATTTTGAATAAAAACGGATTCATCCAGCGTTGGCAAAAATTCCATATCCTCTGGAATTAATCCCGATTTCTTCAACTCTGCAATGCGTTGTTTGACCGCGTCTACCACGGCGATCGTGTTGGCATCCGGTTGTTTCTGAATGCTGACTTTAACGGCAGCTTGGCCATTTAGATTGACAAAAATGCGCTGTTCTTCAGTTCCGTCATTCACCTCTGCGAAGTCTCGTAAATAAACCCGCCGCCGAGTGGTCACTGCGTTGGCACTGTCCGCGTTCGCACTGCCCGCTGTGGTTGAACTACTTGAACTAGCTCCCGGACTGCCAACTGTTCCAGACTCGAAGGATAAGTTACGGATCTCCGTTGCATCCCGAAAGCGTCCAGCAAGGCGGGTCAAAGGTTCCGAGTTATTGCCGAGAATCCGTCCCCCCGAAACATCCTGATTACTTTCTCGCAACTCTGTCAGGACTTCATTGAGCCCAACTCCGAGGGCTTGCAGGCGGTTTAAATCGACGAGAACTCGTACCTCTTCTTCCAATCCACCGGATACATCCACCGCCGCCACACCAGCCACCACGCCCAATTCCCGCGCCAGTTCTTCATCGGCGAAGACTCGCAACGCAGCGGAATCTAATGAGGGAGAAGTCAACGCCAATTCATAGACGGGCAACTGCGACGGATCAGCTTTAAATAACCGAGGTTGCTCGATCGTACTGGGTAAATTTGCTCGGGCCCGGTTGAGGGATGCCGTCGCATCATTCAAGGCTTGGTCAATATTGCCCCCCGGCTTAAAAAATAAGTCGAGGCTCACTTGGCCTTCACGGGTTTGGGAATAGACCTGAATCACCCCTTCCGTGGCCGATAGTGCTTCCTCTAGGGGTTTCGTCACTTCGTCGATCGCTACGGTGGGGGCAATGCCGGGGGTATTCAGCCGTACCCCAATGCGGGGATAGGTAATGGAAGGCAGCAAATCCACTTGCAAGTTGAAAATGAAGAAAATCCCTAGGATAATGACTGCTAGGGTCAGCATCAGGGTTCCAATGTGCTGGCGAATAGCGACGCCACTAATGCTGAATCCAGCGCTTAACTTTTCACTCAAGCCGTTATTGGAATGGTTGTTTTGGGTGGAATTCATAGCTATCTGAGAAGCGTAATTTTTTCAGAGTGTTTGCGATTAAACTACATTCGTATCGCATTGCCGTGAGTTTGAAATCCTGTTGCAATTACGTTTAAAACGGATTGCATTGCATCACCGTTTGCGATTCTCAGTTGGCTGCTCCGATAGTATGCTGAGGCGTACTGGCTGACCCTCCGCCAACTCTCCACTACTGCGCACCACGATCGACTCGCCTGCCGCCAGTCCACCTAGTACTTCCACTTGCCCATCCGCCCGATCGCCCAGTTGCACGGTTCGTTTCGCGACTTTGGTCTGTTCCCCCTCCCGTTGGATAACAAACAGGGTTCCTGTTGTCGACTGAGGTTTTGAGCCAGATGCATTCGCGCCAGAATTAGAGTCATTAGCACTGCCAGCTCCCCCAGAACCCCCAGAACCCATCGATCGTCGTCGGGGAGCCTGTCCCGATTGGGTCGATCGATCTGCGTTACGCGATTTTCCTCTCGGCTGATCGAGATTGAGCGCAACTTCTGGTACCACGATTTTGCTTTGATTGCGTTGGCCAAACTTAACTCGCGCCAGTAATCCACTGCCAATTTGCCCATCGGGATTCGGCATCGTAATTTCTATGGGAACCAAGCGATCGCTGGGGTTTGCTGCTGGGGAAATACGAGTAACCCGTCCCGTTAGTGTCTCCTTCGGACGAGCATCCAAACGCACTTGTGCCGATTGGCCCACCCGAATATTCGCCAGTTCCAACTCAGACACCTGCACTTCCACCTTGACTTGGTTAAAGTCGCCCAGCTTGAGAACTTCCGTCCCGACCTGCGCTAAATCCCCCATTTCTAGGGATTTTGACAAGACCACGCCATTGATGGGCGATCGCAGGACAGTAAAGGCTTGGCGTCCCTGTTCCTGCGTAACAAGGGCATTTTGGACTTCAATGCGCCGCTGGGCTGCAATTACTGCCTGCTGCCGATTGCGAACCTGTTGCTCCGTCGCACGTAAGGCTTGTTCTGCTGTTTTTGCATTCGTCGTAGCCAGTTCTGCCTGCTGTTCAGTAATGGCCCCTTCTTTCAATAACTGCTGAAGTCGTTGGGCGTCCGATCGGGCTTGCTGGAGTTTCAGGCGTTCCTGTTCGGCTTGGGCGCGGGCATTGTCCACATCTGCCTGCAAACTCACCACTTCCGACTGACGCACCGCCACTTCTGCTTCCACCTCATTCACCGTGGCCGCCAAAACCCGATCGTCCAACTGCCCTAAAAATTCCCCGCGATTAACCGCATCCCCCACATCCACCCTCAGGTCTAACAGTTGCCCCGCCACCTGCGATCGCAGGGAAACCTGACGATAGGGGCGGGTTGTCCCCACGTATTCAATGCGATTGGACAATTCGCTCGTTTGGGCCACCTGCGCATCGACGGCTACGGATTCGTCCTTGGCTCTAGCTTCCCCTTGGGCTTCACTGGGAGGCATCAGGCTACAGCCTGTCATCCCAGTCCCCACGAGGAGCATGGCGATCGACAGCCCCTGAAGCCATCTAAAAGGGGCTTTCAACGAACCTAACAATGGATGGGAACTAAGCGGTTGCAACATAGGAAGAAAGGGTGAGGAAGGAGCAAACCAACGCTAAACAATGCAAGTCGAATAATAAAGGCTCAATCAGAAAAAATGGTTCTGTCGGTTGTGTCATGACAGAACCTTGGTCCCAGCGGCGATCGCAGCTAGCCCAGTGGCCAATCCAGTGACCCACTTAGCAGCTAAATCCCCAGCTAAACCCGCATCCAGCAAAGCTCTAGCTCTCAACTCGCTGGAATATTTTGAGAACCAACACTTCTAAAGGTAACATAACTTGATATATCAGGCTGATATACCCAATACAGTGATGAATTTTGCGGAATGAGTGGGGATGGGTGCGGTATGACGGAATCAGTTGTACAAGATGAGTTGTGACGGCTTCTCTGTCTCCTGCCCGCTGCGTTCTCCATTGCTCACGTTCCCCATTGCTCGCGTTCCCAACTGGTTACTGCCCTCCTACGTTGTTCCCGTTCTCTGCCCACCCCTTGCCCTATGTTAGAACTTGCAGCCCTCGGTTTGCTGACCCAAAATCCCTTACATGGCTACCGCCTTAAACAGCAACTAGAGCAATTTATGAGTGGCTGTATCAGTGTCAATTACGGTGCGATTTATCCGCTGTTGAAGCGATTGGAAGAGCATGGCTTCATCCAAACCCTATCCGCCGTTGAAGTGTCTTTCTCCGAGCCTCGGCGCAAAGTGTATGCCATTACCCCACAAGGGCAGCAGCGCTGGCGGGAGAAAATGCTGGCTCAACCCCACGAAAGTTGGGTAAATAGTCGCTCTCGATTTGTTGTGAAGTTCTTTTTCTTTCAGCAAATGACGCCGCTCGAACGGGTGCACCTACTGGAACATCGCTTGGCGACTTGTCGGCTGCGGTTGGAAACCTGGGCGGAGCAAAATCAATTTGTTGCCACGGATTATCCTGGTAATCTCTACGCACAGGAAGCTCACCAGTGGCATCTAGATAATCTTCAATTTGAAATCCAATGGCTCGAGAAAAACTTAGCGCAGGAACAACAAATGCAGCAAGCGGAATCTATGGAATCACAGAGATAGAACAGTATGATGGGTCAAATTGCACGCTGGGGCAAAACTGCTAAAATGCAGAACATTTAAACTACGTCCTGCACCATGGGCTAGCCTCAAACCGCTAAGACCGACTATGAAAATCCCTGGAAAACGTTTATAGAACTATATTTCAGAAATTTTCTTGCATTTTTCTTCCCTCCTATTGAAGCTGACATTGATTGGTCAAAGCCAATTCGCTTTCTGGACAAGGAATTGCAAAAGGTGGTGCGGGATGCCGAAATGCCCAAACGCTATGCGGACAAGCTCGTAGAAGTGCATCGTCTCAGCGGTGAGAGGGCGATCGTCATTTGTCACATTGAAGTCCAAAATGAAGATGAATCGGGCTTCGAGGCCAGAATGTATAGCTATAACTATCGGCTACGCGATCGGTACAACGTAGAGTTGAAGGCTTTTGAGGAGGCAAGGCAGATGAAGTATGTCACCACATGGGAACGAATGGCTGAAGAGCGGGGCGAGGAACGGGGACTGATTTCAGGGGAACGAGCGATCCTCATTCGCCTATTGAATCGTAAGTTTGGCTCTCTTGACGATCACACCCTCGATCAAATCAACACCCTCTCGATCGCTCAACTCGAATCTCTCGGTGAAGCATTGCTCGATTTTGCGTCGTTGGCATAGCCTCTCGTAGAGAATCGATGACCTCACCCATTGGCTAGATCATCAGGGATAGACAGATCGATGACTTGGAATCGCGATCGCATCCTGGGAAAAGCCGATCGATCCGAAATCACTGTCTCCGATAATACTCAATTGTTCTCGCCATAGGTGTGATCCGTGATCTCGCCTGCCGCATCGATTTCGCAGGTGACATTGCCTCGATCGTCGTTTCTGAGTCGCAGGGTTAATATCAGCTTTCCAAGTTTGCCTAGGAATTTTCTGAAGGTTTATCTGGGGCGATCAGTAACTTGACCCCAAGGCCAGTCAAGCCCAAAGCTGCAAACCCAAAAATGCCTGCCCCAAAGGTGGATAATCCCACTACAAGCGTTCGTACCGCGATCGAAATCCGAATGACAATCATGTTGTCAGAGGTGATTTGCTTAGCAGCAAAGGCCAGTGCGATCGATTGGGTTAAATTCCAAGCCAAGTAAGAGATTACTGCCGCTACGATCGCGCCCAAAAAACAGCGCAATGGTGTTGGTGCAGTATTTGGCTCGGTGTTGCTTGTTGTGATTGAATCTTTGTTGTCTTCGTTAGCCATATTCTTGTACTCCTATGTATTTTTTCTTGCCGCATTACGTTGCAGCTAGCCGAACCCCCGACTGATTAAATTGCGTCACCCACAGTTCCAAATCTTCATCGGGTACTGCCGATAGCATCTTAGAACAAATCGTCTCCGCTGCTTCCTGGGATTCCGCTAACGCAAAGACCGTTGAACCTGAACCCGACATCATCGTGCCCAGACAGCCAATTTCCGCAAAGCGATCGCGCAGGGCTTGGACTTGGGGATATTCCGGTAGTACGACCTTTTCTAAATCGTTGTAGAGCAACTGCCCGATCGCTTTGGCGTCTCTGTGGGCTATCGCCTGCATCATTTCCCCAGACTGCATGGCTTGCTTACGGCTATCCAGGGCTTCGGGGCTGTCGGGGTAGGTGTGGCCAAAGTTAGCGCGAAAGGTTTTATAGGCCCAAGGCGTAGAGACGGGTAGATCGCGATACTTCGCCAACACGACGTAAATATTGTCCAGGTCTGGTAGGGGATCCAGTACTTCCCCTCGCCCCGTAGCGATCGCTGTGCCACCGGAAATACAGAAAGGAATATCTGACCCCAGCATGGCGGCCAAATCCTGCAATTCCGATTGCGTCAGTCCTAAATTCCACAGCAGGTCAATGCCCACCAACACCGCTGCGCAGTCCGCCGAGCCACCCGCCAAACCCGCGCCCATGGGAATGCGTTTTTGGATCGCGATCGCCACGCCACCATGTTTCGCCGCCGCTTCGGGAAAATTACGCCGCATCAAATCCGCTGCTTTCCAGGCCAAATTGGTTTCATCTACGGGCACATCGGGTTGATCGCAGGTGATCTGAATTTCCTGATTACGAATGGCTTGCACTGTCACGGTATCAGCGAGTCCAATGCTTTGCAGCACCATGACCAGTTCATGGAAGCCATCGGCTCGGCTGCCCACAATTCCTAAATACAGGTTGATTTTTGCGGGTGCAATGAGTGTGTAAGACCGTGTCATGCTTCCGAGCCTCCCTCCATCATATTTGCCATGTTTGCCCTGTCCGATCGCGGGCCAGTGAATTCTGGGGCAGTGAATCCTGGTTTCGTTAATTCTGGATCGTCCGATTGCAGGTCATCCGATAGCGGATTGTCCGATTGCGGATCGTCTAAGGGCGAGCTACCGACTCGTTCCAGCAGTCGATCGCTCAACTGGATCCAATTAGCTACACTCAATTCTTCTGCCCGTGCCTGAGAATTCAGCGATAGGCACTCCAGTAACGAGTTAAGTTCCTCCGGCTCAATTACACTCTTGAGATTATTCCGCAGCATTTTGCGCCGACTGGCAAATCCCAACTTCAAAATCGTTTCTAAATGTTTGGGATTTTGGGCTGGATGTTCGATCGGACGGGGCTTAATGCGAATGACCGCAGAATCGACCTTGGGCGGTGGCTGAAATGCTTTTGCTGGAACATCAAAGAGGAACTCACAGTCTGCTAGATATTGCACCCGTACCGAGAGCGCACCGTAATTGTGATTACCTGCACTGGCACAGATCCGCAAAGCGACTTCCTTTTGCACCAGTAGCACGATCGACTCAAAGGGCTGGGGATTTGGTTCTGCAATGCGTCCCAGCAATTTCTCTAGAATTGGCCCCGTGATGTTGTAAGGAATGTTAGCAACAACCTTGTTGGGATTCTGAAACTGTTCAAAGGGTTGCAACAATTGTGATAAATCTAGTGATAGAAAGTCGCCTTGCAGCAATAAGAAATTTTCGATCTTCCCCAGCTTCTTCCCCAACAAATCGCATAGATCTCGATCGATTTCTACCGAAATCACGGATTGAGCTGCTTGCAGTAACGGTCGTGTTAGAATTCCCGTCCCTGGGCCAATTTCCAGAACACGATCGCTCCCTGTTAATTCTGCAGCGGCAACAATTTTGCTAAGTGCTTTTTCACTCTTGAGCCAGTGTTGTCCAAACTGTTTGCGCGTTTTGACCATCGGGCTACTCCGGCAACCCCAGCAATTCCCCATTCCCTTCAACCACTTCCCCAATGCGGTAGGCAGCTAGATTTTGGGATTGGAAAAATTCCAGGGTGGCTTGTGCGCGATCGGCAGGGGTCAACACGACTAATCCGATTCCCATATTAAAGGTATTAAACATATTTATAGGTGAAACCTGACCCACCTCCGCCAACCACTGGAAGATTGGCAGCACTTCCCAGGATGTCGGATCCAGTTTTACAGTTTGGCCTGCGCCTAAACAACGGGGTAAATTCTCCGGCAGTCCCCCGCCCGTAATATGCGCCAACCCATGGATCTCAATTCCGGCTTTGAATGCTTCGCGCACTGGTCTCACATAGAGCTGCGTCGGAGTCAACAGCGTTTCCCCTAGGGTTTGCCCGCCCAAGGCCGCCGGAGCATCGTCCCAGCCCAATCCCTGATCGGCAATAATTCTCCGTACGAGGCTAAATCCATTGCTGTGCACACCGCTGCTGGCTAGCCCGATCGCCACATCTCCCAGTTGCACTTGGGAACCATCTAGGATCCGACTTTTTTCTACGATTCCTACGCAAAATCCGGCCAGGTCATACTCACCCGCTTGGTAGAACCCCGGCATTTCTGCGGTTTCCCCCCCCAGCAAGGCACAGCCCGACAGTTCACAGCCCTTGGCAATGCCTTCTACCACTTGAGCTAACTGCGCGGGTTCCAGATGTCCGGTGGCTAAATAATCTAGAAAAAAGAGCGGTTCCGCCCCACAGCACAGCACGTCATTGACGCACATCGCCACTAAATCGATGCCCACTGTGTCATGGCGATCGAGTTGGTGGGCCAGCTTCAGCTTGGTGCCCACTCCATCCGTTCCCGACACCAAAACGGGCTCGGAATATCCCTTCGGCAGGTCGAAGAGGCCGCTAAATCCGCCCAATCGCCCCAGAACTTCCGGACGATAGGTTCGCTCCACCGTTTGGGTGATGCGTTTGACGAAATCCCGCCCCGCTTCAACATCTACACCAGCCGATCGATAGTCCATAGGAATTACTCATCGGAAACACCGCAAAGGTCATTTTACCCCTATGCCATCCTTCCGCAGTTCAATCCGAGTTCAATTTGCTGGATTCACTCCCTCATTCAAGAATTTCTGAATTTTATATAAAGTTTTCATGAAGTTCCCGTTTGTCTTTTTTCTTAAAAAAGAATCACTTTGTTTACAAGAAGTGCATTTTAGGGAATTATGATTTATGAAGTTAAGGTAAAGTTTTCTGGCTTCCGTATAGTTGCTAGATACAAAGACCCAAAACTTCATGTTAGTCTGTTGCAGTTCCGAACTCAGAGATGAACGCGGATTGAGTACGAGTTATGCGTCGTTTTATGCATCAACCACAATTTCATGCGAGCTACTTCCATCGAAGTAGGCCTCGATCGTGGTTGTCGTACTCCGTCTAGAGTGCTTCTTCACACTAAGGACAGTATGAACAACTCAATTTCTGGCAGTTTAGCCGGCCTGTTAATTTTTTCAACAGTTGTCGGTGTCGCTGCAAAACCTCAAGCTGGTATGGCTCAACCTAAAAGTGTGAGCCTTGAAGCAAAGCTAGCAAAAGTGGCTGAACCTTCTCCAGCATCCATTCCCCAACCTGCTCAAGAAGCAGTTAAAGTTGGAGAACAACAAACCCCAAGCCGCAAGGCAACTCGTGACGAATCCGTTGCGAAGATCTACTCCCACGAACTTGCTGGAAAACAAGCTGCGACGCTGTACGTCCGCAATATTCCAGTTCTAACTTTCGTAGGTTCCCAACCCACAGAAGCCGATGGCGTCAAGATGGGTGCAGTGCAGGTTGAGGAACTTAGCCCCGGCGAAAAGACAAAAGCTGTTTCGACCAATGCAAGAGGGCTTGCAGACAGCGCATCTACAGAAGTTTCTGAACAATCGAATCCCAGCGATCCTCTAAATCGAGCCAGTGCGATCGCAGCTCAGATTAATTCGCTCTACCAGCAGGGGATTGCAGCGGACAAGATTTCCGTCAAATGGAAAGCCGCTAAAGAAGGTGCGAATGCGGCGACCCAATCGGAAGACGGTAAGTTCATTGTCACCGCTGACAAAATTGAACTCGTTGCTCTTGATCCCCAGACCATTTCCCCCGATAGCCAGCGCGACAAGGAGCAGGATGCCTTGCAAGTCGCTAACCGTCTACGCCGACTGTTTGGAGAAGCGACTCCCATTAGTCAGGTAGAAGGCAAGCCCAATCGCCCATCGGGAGTGCAACTGGCCTTTGGTAATGTAGTTGGAACGATTCAAGGCTGGGCTTCCTGGTATGGCCCTGGCTTCGATGGCAATTACACGGCTAGTGGTGAGATTTTTAATCAAGAAGCCATGACTGCTGCCCATCCCTCGTTGCCCATGGGAACCCGTGTGCGTGTGACGAACCAAGATACCGGTCGATCGGTGGTTGTTCGTATTAACGATCGTGGCCCTTACCACGGTGGACGTATCCTCGATCTTTCAGCGGGTGCTGCTCGACTGATTGGGGTTATGGATTCTGGCGTTGCTCCGGTTCGGTTGGAAATTTTAGGTCGCTAATCTAACACTGAGATTGTCCACTGAGCAAATCTAGCCGAGCTTGGATTTACTCCACTGCGATTTCCCGAGTCATCATGTAATCCATCTACTAAAAATTGAATACTGCTGAACTAAATAAGCCTTAACTAAATAAGTCTCAATCTACTAAATTGCTTACGATCGACAACTGAATCATTCACAACTGAATAAATAGGGTTCGCTGATTTTGACGAATCCAATTAACCTTTTCGTGGGATTTTTAGGGGTACCGGCTTCGGTATCCCTTTTTGATTAGCTCTTTTTGACTACCTACTGGTGGATCATTGGGAAGAGCTAGATTGCCTGACCTCTCGTTTCAGCTAAAATCCCCGATCGGGAATGGTTAAGCCCGTTAAGGCGTGTTGCTTTTCGGACTCGGTTAACCCCTTAGACTGTACCAGAACCCCAAAGTTCCCTAAGCCCATTGGATTAATCAGAGAATGCAACGCATCCCGTCGCCGCAGTAGGGCATTGATATCCTGGTGGGCTTCCGCAGTTGATTGCCCCAGATTGGCAATGCGATCGCCCAACCCCAAGGCCATTAAAAACATTGCTTGTTGGGTTACTCCGACGGTTTGCAGCCCGCACTGCTGGCCCTGCATTTCCAAGGCCGTAAAATTTACGTGGGCAGTAATGTCCTGCATCCCGACGTAGCGATAGGGATCGTTGTGATGGCTATGTTGGTAATAGCATTGCAAGGTGCCTTGCGATCGCGTGCGACTGTAGTAGCGATTTGCGGGATAGCCATAGTCGATCGTCAGCACGTAGCCTCGCTGCAATCCAGTGGCGACGGCCTGCATCCAGTCCAGTGCCAGCAAATTCACTTCACTGCGATAGCCTTCCACATAATCGGGTGCTGTGAGATCAATGCCAAGCCGCTCAAAGTAGGCAGTTAACGCCGGATTGGACGGCTGATCCACCATTTCAACTAACTCTGTCCCATCCCATCCAACATAAACTTCCTGAAGTTGCCCTGCTTGCATCTGAATCAGATGGACTGGAAAGGCGTCAATGAGTTCATTGGAAAAGAAGCAGCCGACGATCGGCGCTGCTGCGATTGTCTCCAAGTTAGTCCACTGAATAGATAGACCTCGATCGAGCCAGGGCATCAATTGCCGTTGTTGAGCCGCAATCAAGGTCGCAACTTTTTCAACTATGCGATATTGCAGCGATCGGGCACAGTCGGGATAGTGCTGGGTGAGGTAGCGCAAAATGTCAGATGCTAATACCCCTTGCCCCGCTCCCATTTCCACCAAGGTAAATGGTTGCGGTTGGCCTAAAATCTGCCATATTTGGACAAACTGCTCTGCTAGCAATTCTCCAAAGTCTGCCCCTAGGTGGGGCGAGGTAAAAAAGTCTCCCGTTGCTCCAATTTTTGAGGCTCGTCTAAGATAGTAGCCTTGGTCTGGGTGGTATAGCGCCAACTCCATGAACTCAGCAAAGGTGAGGCGCGAGCGTTGGGAAATTTGTTGGACAATCAGTCTGAGCAGCTCTGGGTTACTGGCAGTGATTCCCTCAGGAGTGGATGATTTTGTATCGGGATCCACTTGATTGGGATGATGAGCAGTGGGATGACTCCAAGGAAACCCCTGGGCTGAATGTTGTGTCATCGTCTGATTTCACCTTTAGCAGCTAGACAAGTTTCTTCTGTCAAAACTCCATAATCAAACTCTTGTAGAAGCAGGAGTCATTAGAAGATATGCTTCCACAAGAGTTAATAAGGTTATTGATCATGGGTCATTCGTGATCACAATTCGGTAAACTCAGCGATCGTCAATAAAAATTGTTACTTAGACTACAACTTTCATCCGCTCAATGAGACCATAATGCAATTTTCGAATTAGCTAACTTTTAGCAACAGCTTCCTTCTAGCAGCAGCTTCACAATTAATCGGTCAATTGAACTCAGCGCTTAACTTTTAACGGAATTCAGGCTCAGGTGTCGCTACCTTTCATTCAGTCAACTAAAAACGACGTTTACATCCAACGAGATCACTAGTTCATCACAAATCGATCCATCGATCTCTAGACTGTTGCCAGTTCCTTATCTTCAGTTGTTTTGACAGGGGCAAAGCTTTCCGTATCAAAGGCTACTAGGAATTCGGAACCAGGTTTTGTACTCCGCAGAACCTTGAGATAAGCATCCGCATCGTTCCGGCGACGAAAACGACTTACAGGAGTACGTGCTTCAGCCGCGATTTGATAGATAACCCAAGGTGTTAATTGCGCTTGGTACTTCATAAGTTCTCTCTGTGTAGGGTGGGAAAGTGAACGCAATTTTGCATGACAAAAATTCTGACAAACTTACCAATCCATGGCAGCATCAGAAGTCGCTGTCGAAAAGACAGTATGCTGTTTAGTCAAGTATGGAAATTAGCGTAGGTCAGTGGAATGCGAATTGAAATGCGCAAACAAGCGAAATCAATAGACAAAACCCGAACCGCAGGGAAAAGCCCTCTGCGAATCAATCCTCTGGCAACCCATTAAAATTTCGAGCTTCTGAGAGAAATTTCAATGTTTTAACTCGCGTTGACAGAAGATAATTTTTACCATGCAGGATTTGATTAAAACGCAATATTGAGGTTTACGCAAGGAGTAGTTTTGTATCAATTAAAAAGACGCGATCCTTGCAGAGAAACATGTAGGCCAAAAGATTTAGGCCAGGAATTTAAAGTTTTACCAAGTTCAGTAAAGGGATCGCAGGGAAGCCCCTGCAATTTTAAAGCAAGATTGATGGGGGTTTAGTTGGAAATCATAGCGATCTCGGGTCTGGTTAAAACACCGGGCAACTAGACACCGGGTAATTAGGATACCAAACCGATCGTGAATACTTACCCTTACTCTAACGTAGATTTCACCATAATTACGCTTCCTAACCATGCATAATCTCTCACCCTGAATTTTTACCCATTCCCTTTGCTGAAATAGACTTCCATTTGTCTTGAATAGACTTCCTGCACAATCTTCTACCTGGGACTGATACTCGGATAAATCACATTCGCGGATCGGCATATAATCGGCACAAATTGGCAGGCCATAGTTGGCCTGTGTCTACTCAGTTACCATCATCTGAGGAACCCAATTTTGCAGACTTGTTGACAGACTTTATTGCTTGACAGACTTTATGCAGACTTTGCGATGGCAGAGGGCATTGTCTATCTGTGGCAGAGTTCGTCCCTATCGGACTGCGTCAGTAGCAGGGCTTCTATCCGGGCGTTGTTTGGTGGGGCTCCTACGATCGAGTGTGAACACCTCTCTTTGGGTTATTACACAGGAATATTACCCATGAAAATACCCGCCCTTGAGATATCTTCTAAGGGCGAGCACATGAACTCATTTCAGGGCATGATTCGGAGATCAACCTTCGGGGATCAACATTTCACCCTAGATTAACGATCGACGGATCCCATCACCACATCGACGCTACCTAGAATAACGAACAGATCTGCTACTTTCGTTCCCTGTACGAGCTTGGGATAAACTTGCAAGTTGTTGAAGTCAGCGGCTCGGATTTTCCAGCGCCAAGGGAACATGTTGTCGTCCCCCATAATGAAAATACCCATCTCTCCACGACCCGCTTCTAGGCGTACATAATGTTCGCCCTTGGGGATCTTGAACGTGGGTGCTACTTTCTTGGCGACATACTGATAGTCAAATCCCCCCCACTCGGATTTCGGGCCTTCCACCATGCGCTTGGCTTCTAGATTTTCGTAGGATCCACCGGGTAGTCCTGCGATCGCCTGCCGAATAATTTTGAGGGATTCGCGCATTTCCTGCATCCGCACCACATAGCGGGCATAGCAATCCCCTTCCGTTGCCCAGGCAATTTCCCAATCAAAGTCGTCGTAGCATTCGTAGTGATCGACCTTACGCAGATCCCACTTCACGCCTGACGCCCGCAGCATGGGGCCAGAGCAGCTATAGTTGATGGCGTCCTCGCGGGAGAGTACCCCAACCCCTTCTAGTCGCCGCCGGAAGATGGGGTTATTGGTGATGAGGCGTTCATATTCATCAATGACGGGTGTGAAGTAGTTGCAGAAGTCGATGCACTTCTCGACCCAGCCGTAGGGGAGATCGGCTGCTAACCCGCCAACTCGGAAGTAGTTGTTGTTGACCATGCGGTAGCCCGTAGCGGCTTCAAACAGGTCAAGAATCATTTCCCGATCGCGTAGGGTATAGAAAAAGGGGGTTTGTGCCCCAATATCTGCTACGAAGGGCCCCAACCACAGCAGGTGATTCACTAAGCGGCATAGCTCTAGCATAATGACGCGAATATAGCTAGCCCGTTTGGGAACGGTAATCCCAGCTAATTTTTCTACCGCGTTCACCGTCACCGCTTCGTTGAACATGCCGCCGTAGTAGTCCCAACGGCTGACGTAGGGCACGTACATGATGGTGGTGCGGTTTTCGGCAATTTTCTCCATACCCCGATGGAGATAGCCTAGGACGGGTTCGCAGTCAATAACATTTTCGCCATCGAGGGTGACCACCAACCGAAAACACCCGTGGGTGGCTGGGTGGTGTGGCCCCATGTTCACCACCATGGGTTCGGTTTTGGTTTCGATCATTGGCATGACTGAACTTCTCCCCGTGTCTCGTGAAATGCGGAGTAGGATACGCAAAAGTACCCATTGCTCCATTATACGGACTGGAATCCCGAAGTATTTGCGCCTTGATACAAGATCGAAATTTGAATTTCTAAGCGGAGAAATAGGCTCTACCCAATTCTTGACAAATTTTTTGCGCGATCGCTAGATAGATGCCAGGGGGATCAGACATCGAAGTTGGGGGCGATCGGCCTCCTGCACAATGGCCAAACTCGCTTGATTGGCCATTAGCAATTCCTTGGCAATCAACAATCGGAGAGTTGGGGAAAGCTGTGGAAGTGATGGCTGAGAAGCGGCAGGGGACTGGAGGTCGGCAAAGTCTGCTGGTGATTTCAAGATGGCGATCGCAGTTTCCCAATCGGCTTGGGCACGATCGTCTTGAATCGTAATCTGGGCATGCTGATCTACGATTTGGCAGTCGATGTAGATGTTTCCTTCTTGCAGGAGTGTGAGGGGGATGTCTACCAGAATGGTCATGGCTTGTTGGAGACATTGCCGATCGCCAGAGATGGAAATATCATCTTCTAGTTCAGGGAAATGGACTTTGAGATTACGATTTTGGGCCTGTAAATGGATTAAGTAGGCAATTTCTTGCAGCAGCAAATCCAGGTCGATCGCTTCTGGTTTCAGAGGGCGAGATCCCCACTGAACCTTGGACACCCCAATCACTTCATCAAGCAAACCGACAAATTTGAGGGCGGCATCGTGGGCCATGCCGATGTATTCTCGCTCTTCTTCAGGACTATCGCAGAGATCGGCTTGGATCATTTGCAAGCTACTGATTAAACCATTCAACGGCGATCGCAACTCATGGGCCGTACGAGCCAAAAAGCTGCCTTTGAATTGCGCCAGTTCGATCGCGGCCCAATAGCCCAAGGCTGAGGCGTTTGGCTCTGAGGGATTTGCAACAGGGTTGGCGAGTGGGAGTGGCTGAATTTTTGCAGTGTCGTCGATCGTTGGGGCCGCGTCTGAGCCGTCAATGTTATGGGGAGATTTTGCTGCGGCAGAGGTGGCTGGCCTGACCGAATCTAAGACCGTCGATCGTCGCCAGGTATCGATCGCCAAGCCAAGCCCAATGCCACCCAATACCACTGCCAGATCCCAGCTTGTCATACTCATCCCTTAGCTAATGTCTCAGACGATTCTGCTAGGCCAATTTAAAAAGCCTCTGGCCAACTCTAGCCGATACGCCCCACCCTTGACGAGACTTGACGCGATCGGAATTTTCTTGCTATCTTAAGCGTAGTCGAAATGACTTCGAGTTATTGAATCTGTTTTAGACTTCATTTCTAGATTAGGAGGGTGGTTATGAAAAATCTCCTGCATCGTCCTTGGATTCAGTCCACTTGCCAAGCCGTTAAAGAGGCTCTCGATCGTAGCAATGCTGCGGTGGAAGAAGGTCGCCGTCTGACTGGTTGGCGCTAACGTCCACCTATGCTGAATTGGTCTGGTAAAAATTTATCTGGTGAAAGTCATGAAATTTGTAGCCATTGGTGGCAGCTTGCGACCCGGCTCCCACAGCTACCAAGCCTTGATGCAAGCCGTCGATCGGGTGCGAGCCTTGGGCATTGAGGTGACCGTTTTAGATCTGCGGGAGATGAACTTGCCCTTCTGCAACGGTGGCAAAACCTATCCTGATTATCCCGATGTCACCACATTGCGGGAAACGGTCAAAGCTGCCGACGGGCTAATTTTAGCGACGCCGGAGTATCACGGCAGTGTGAGTGGGGTGATAAAAAATGCCCTCGATCTGCTGAGTTTTGAAGAATTGTCGGGTAAGGTGACGGGTCTGATTAGTGTCCTAGGGGGCCAACCTAACAGCAATGCTTTGAATGATCTACGCTTGATTATGCGGTGGGTGCATGCATGGGTCATTCCGGAGCAAGTAGCGATCGGTCAAGCTTGGCAAGCTTTTACCCCTGATGGAAAGCTGGTGGATGAAGCACTGAGCCAGCGGTTTGACCAATTTGTCCAAAGTTTAGTAGAGCACACTCAAAAGATTCGAGGGGTTGCGCTATAACGGCCCCACCAACACCGTTCTAGTTTGCTCAATTTCGCTGCTCGAAACCCTTGGGGTTCCATGCCTCAGTTTGGCCCAGCTTCCTTTCAGTTCAACCAGTTGCAAGTTTAATCGCCACGGTGAAATCTATGTTCGATCGCCCATTTTCTCCCCATGCATCGGAAACCTTACAGGCCCAGTTATCTAACCTAACCGATGCCCCTACTTGGGACTTATCCGACTTGTATCAGAACTTTCAGGATCCCGCTTTAGAAGTTGATCTGCAAGCTCTTCACCAACAGGCGATCGACTTTCGTCAACAGTATCGTGGGCGAGTCCAGTTCCTCACGCCAGCGGAGATTGCAACTTGCTTGGGCATTCTGGAATCGATCGCAGAAAAAACGGGCTATCTCTATGCCTTCCCTTCGCTGATTTTCTCAGCCGATACCCAGAATACTGAAGCCAAGCAGTATGTCGATAAGACGATGGAGGCTTACACCCAAATTCAGAACCAGTTGCTCTTTTTTGACTTAGAACTGAAGAAGCTGGATTCAGAAGCCTTTGCCGCGTTGGAAGCTGCCCCAGAACTGCAAACCTATCGCCATTATTTAGCGCAGATTGTCAAATACCGACCCTACACACTGTCGGAGGAAGTGGAACAAACGCGCAACCAAGACAGCCTCACCGGGCGGGATGCCTTTATCCAATTACGATCGGTGCATTTGGGCGAACAAAAATACACACCCGTTCCCTTGCCCGATGGTCGCACCGCTGACACAGAAGCGGCCTTGGGTGCCCTAGCTTTCCACCCCGATCGGGAGATTCGCACCCAAGCTTACCGATCGATTCGCCAGGTCATGCAGCAACACAATTCGCTGTACGCCTACATTCTCAGCACCGTGGCGCAGGATCATAAGCTGGAAAATCAGATGCGGGGGTATGGCTCCACGTTGGAGAAACAACTACTCGCCGATGAGGTGTCGGAACCTGTCTTCCAGGCAATTATGGATGGCACCCGCGATCGGTTCGATCTTTTTCAACGCTACTACCGCCTGAAAAGCCAAGCCCTTGGCCAAAAAATTCGTACTGCCGATCTCTACGCGCCTTGGACAACGGATGACACCGCCCTGCCTGCAATTTCCTACAAAGACGGTGTAGATACCCTGCTCAAAGCCTTAGAACAGTTTGATGTCAACTATGCTCGTCGGGCAGAAGAATTTTTCATCCATAACTGGGTGGATGCCAAAGTGCGTCCCGGCAAACGGGGAGGTGCATTCTGCTGGTACGTCCACGGCAAACATAGCTACCTATTGCAGTCCTACACCGACGACTACAATTCCCTCTTTACCTTGGCCCACGAAATGGGGCATGGGTTGCATTTTTCTTGGATTGGCGATAAACAATCCTATTTCAATAGCAATCCCCCAATGGTGTCCGCAGAGATTGCATCTACGTTTAACGAGTTGTTGCTGTTAGACTATCTGCTGAAGCAAGCAGAGGGTGATAAAACGCTGACAAAATCTTTGATTACCCGCCAATTGGAGGATCAGCTCAACCTGCTATTCCGCCAAAGTACTATTAGTCGGTTAGAGTTGGCGATCCACGATCGGGCGGCCCAGGGCAGTTTTGACCAGCAATTTGTCAACGATACTTGGATGCAACTGTACGGAGAATTGGGCGGAGACGCGATCGAGATCCTGCCCGAGCATCAGTACGATTGGGCCAGAATTGGACACATTTACTTCAAACCCTTCTACTGCTACCAATACACCGCATCTAATATTGTCAGCTTGGCCTGCTACCAGAAGTACCGCGAAATTGGCAAAGACTTTATTCCGGGCTATTTGGAACTCCTGTCTGTGGGTGGCAGTTTGGATCAGGTGGAAGCGCTGCGCAAGTACGTGGGCGTCGATCTGGAAGATACGGCGACGATTCGTGGCGCACTTTCCTACGTAGAAAACTTGCTAGATCAGCTCCAAACGACGTTGGACTAACGTGTAGCAAAGGAGTGGGTAAAACCCTACCCCCGATCTCCGACAGGAGTCGGCTGAATACCCGATTCTAGCCCCAGGAACGATCGGACTAGCGTTAAATATCCTTCCGGATCCTCCAGCATGGGAAAATGTCCGACCTTAGGCATTACCTGATGGCGGATTCTTGGATTGAGCGCTGCTGCATTCCGGCCTAACTGGGGTGGAATAATCCGATCGCACTGCCCCGAAACCAGCAAGGTGGGAATAGATAAATCGGTGAAATGTTGGGGCAGGGTATCGATCGCATGCTGACTGACCGCATCGAACAGGGTACCCATGGCCGCCGCATCTGAAGCTTGTAGATAATCTTCCAAAAAAGCTTGGCGATCGTGCTTGCCAATGGGGCGATGTAAAAAGCGCTGCATCAGCAAACGATCCATGGCAGGTAACTGATACAACCAGCGGGGGCGAAACTTAACGACCCATTGCCCAAATCGATAGAAAGCTGCAAAGGCCCGTTCGTCGTATTCAAAAATGCCACCGCAAGTCAAAATAGCCCGATCGATCTGGATAGCTGATTGTTGGAGAAAATACACTGCGATCGAGGTGCCCATGGAATGGGCCATGACGGTAGCTGCTTCAACCTGGAGGGCCTTCAATAACTGCACCAGATCTTCTGCGTAGGTATCCAGCGTATAGCGATCGGGTGAATTATGCGGTGGTAACTGCGATCGGGCAAATCCGCGCAGGTCGTAAAGCAAGCAGTCAAAGGAGTGGCTCAACGCACGAGCCGTTGCCTCCCAATAGCGTGCCGATCCACCCCAGCCATGGATAAACACTAAAACGGGGCGGTGAGTCCGTTGCTGACTCGCTGCCGTAATCCATTCGTAATAGTGTGGACAGTGGTGAATTGTAATAAATGGCATGGATCTACACACCTTGAGATCGATCGAATAAGCCCCCGTCTTCAAGTTACCAGGAACTCAAAACGAGGGCTGTATTTGTAAGATTTCTATCACCTCAACACCCAACACCGGAAAACGGTGACGGGAGCTAATGCAATGGTCACTCCAAGTAATTAAGCCGATTCGGGCTTCGGTAAAGATGAGGGATGAACCAGCAACTCCGCCGTTGATCGTTTTTCCACCATGTCACGGGTAATCACACAGCGAGAAACATCCTTGCGGGAGGGCAACTCGTACATGATATCCAACATGAGTTCTTCGACGATGCTGCGAAGGGCCCGTGCGCCAGTTTTGCGACGGTTGGCTTCCTGGGCGATCGCTCGCACCGCATCCGATCGAAACTCCAGTTGCACATTGTCCATCTTCATCAGCTTTTGATACTGCTTCACCAAAGCATTCTTCGGCTCCGTCAGAATCGCGGCCAAAGCATCCTCATCCAACGGATCCAATGTTGCCGACACCGGAATTCGCCCAATAAATTCCGGAATCATACCAAATTTGACAATGTCATCGGCTTCCATGTTTTTCAGGACATCTGCCATTCGCTTATCCCGGCTCAAGCTTTCCCCTGTGGTTTGGATAAAGCCCATGGACTTTTTACCGATGCGTTGCTCAACAATTTTCTCTAGACCAACAAATGCACCACCACAAATGAACAAGATATTGCTGGTGTCAATCTGGATGCAATCTTGATAGGGATGTTTCCGGCCACCTTGGGGCGGCACATTGGCGATCGTTCCTTCCAGCATTTTCAGCAATGCCTGTTGAACACCTTCGCCGGAGACATCTCGGGTAATGGAAGGATTTTCACTCTTCCGGGCAATCTTATCAATTTCATCAATGTAGATAATCCCGCGTTGGGCCTCTTCTACATCGAGATCTGCCACTTGCAGCAGTCTCAGCAGAATGTTTTCCACATCCTCACCAACGTACCCCGCTTCCGTCAGCGTGGTGGCATCGGCAACGGCAAAGGGCACATCCAGAATGGTGGCCAAGGTCTGAGCCAAAAGAGTTTTGCCGGAGCCCGTCGGGCCAATCAGCAAAATGTTCGACTTTTGGAGTTCAACCAAGTCTTCGCTCTTGCCACCCTCTACTTTGGATTCGGCATAGCTTAAGCGCTTATAGTGGTTATAAACCGCCACAGAAAGCACTTTTTTAGCCTCATCCTGTCCGACGACGTGCTCATCAAGATACTTCTTGATTTCTCGCGGTTTGGGAATTTGACCGAGGGTGATGGGAGAAGTGCGGGTGCGACGCTTTTCCGCAGGTTGATCCCGACGCGGCACAGGCTGAGGGGTCGAACCGCTGTCAAACAGCTCCTCATCCAGGATCTCATTGCAGAGATCCACGCACTCATCGCAAATGTAAACACCGGGGCCTGCTATGAGCTTCCGCACTTGCTCCTGGGACTTGCCACAGAAGGAGCATTTGAGATGGGAGTCATAATTTTTCGGCGGCATAGACGTTTAAACCTCGTGCAGCGATCGGTTCGGAATGGGCCTCAATACCAACGGTAAGGCAGGACAGACTTTAATGCTAAGAAGCTACAGCAAGAGATTCAACCCCAAGACGATCTTGACGGTAAATCACCTTATCAATCAGGCCATACTCCTGCGCTTCTTCCGCAGACATAAAAAAGTCACGCTCCGTATCAGCGGCAATTCGTTCCAAGGGCTGCCCTGTATGGGACGCTAATAAACGATTCAACGTATCTTTGTGATAGAGAATTTCCCGAGCCATGATTTCAATATCAACGGCTTGCCCCTGTGCCCCTCCCAAAGGCTGGTGAATCATGATGCGGGAACTTGGCAGCGACATCCGCTTACCCTTTGCCCCCCCTGATAGGAGGAAAGCACCCATGCTCGCTGCCAACCCGAAACAAATGGTGGCAACGTCGCACCGCACTTGTTGCATAGTGTCATAGATTCCCATGCCAGCGGTAATTGAGCCGCCGGGGGAGTTGATGTAGAGTTGAATGTCTTTGTCCGGATCCTCAGCTTCTAAAAAGAGCATTTGGGCAATGATAGAGTCAGCGATTGTATCGTTGACATCCGTTCCCAGAAAGATAATGCGTTCCCGTAAAAGCCGAGAGTAGATGTCAAAGGCGCGTTCGCCTCGTCCAGACTGCTCAACCACCATGGGAACAACCGTTGACGCGGAAATCACGTCATGACGACAAGTACTCGTAAGCCCGTAGCCAGAGGATTGAGAGATCACCATAGCGGTTTAAACCGTTGCAGTCCTTGATTTTAAGCGTTCTTGCTCACATTATGCCTTAAGTCGCCGGGGTCTGTCGGGGTTTTCCATGGATTCATTTTGGATTTCCGAAAATCTACGGAAATTTTGAGTCCCTAGTAATCGTTTTGACCCCGAAAATTTAAGACTGGATAGAATTGCCTCTACCCAGCCAGTCTTAGGAGGCCGCTTATTCTACGACCTCGGCGGCGACTTCTACTGCTTCAGCGTCTTCTGCTTCAGAATCATCCGTGGATTCCTCTTCGGGTTCCAGGGTTCCTTCAGGCACTAACTCAACCGTGTTGTTCGCTTCCAGCCAAGCCAAAATTTGCTCCTTGAGCAAGTCTTCTGACAAGACCGATCTCAGCCGCTCTGGGTCAACATCTTGGCCTTGAAGGGCTTCCATTGTTTCCTTGAACTTAGCGTTCAGCTCGGCTTCGTCAACCTTGAGGTCTTCCCGCTTCGCCACTTCGCCGAGGGCGAGGGTTCGCTTGAGCCGATCGAGGGCTTCTGGACGAGAACGCTCCTTCAGCATCCCGATCGTGTCTTCAGTGAACAACTTGCGCACATCCATTCCCTGCTGCTGAAGCTGCATGGCAGTTTGCGTAATCATGTAGTTCAGTTCCCGCTCCACCAGGGTTTCTGGTAAATCGACTTCAATTTGAGTCAACAGGGCATTGATTAGAGCCGTTTCTTTGTTCTGCTTGGTGTTGGAATCAGCTTCTTCCTGGTAACGGGTTTCTAAATTTTCTCGCAGGGCGGCGATCGTTTCAAATTCTTCCTCGCTCAACTCTTTAGCGAAGTCATCATCCAATTCCGGCAGTTCCCGTTCCTTGAGTTCCTTCAAGGTCATGGAGAACTTAGCAGGTCGCCCCTGCAATTCCTCGCTGAAGTAATCTTCGGGAAACTGCACTTCCACTTCCTTAGTTTCGCCGACTTTCATGCCGACAAGCCCTGCCACAAAACCGGGCACAAACCGATCTTCCTCCATGTCTAGTTGGAAGTTATCCGCCTTGCCGCCGGGAACATCTGTCTCCTCGGCTCCCTCTTCATCGGGGGTATAGCGGCCATGGTAGTCCACTACAGCCACATCCCCTAGCTGTGCTCCCCGATCTTCCACGGGAACTAAGGTGGCCATTTGTTTTTGGTATCCCTCTAGGGTCGTTGCTACCCGATTGGGATCCACCTTGATTTCTTCCGCTTGAACCGTCAAGCCTGTGTATTGCTTCAAGGTCACTTCGGGCTGCACGTCCACCGACGCCTTAAAAGTCAGCGGATTGCCTGGCTCATAACTTTCCACCAATTCCGTAAAGTCGGACTTGAGTTGGAAGTTCCCCAGCGAATCAATCTTTTCTTGCTTGAGGGCATCTTTCAAAGCAGTATCAATCAAATCTTCGAGGGCAGTGGCCTTAATTCCCATGGAGCCAAACCGCTGGATCACCACCTGCCGGGGGACCTTGCCTTTGCGGAACCCAGGGATATTGGCTTGGCGCATGAACTTTTGAATCGTCGCCTCATAGGCTTTCTTGGTCATTTCCGCCGTGATTTCAATCTCCAAGCCAATTTGGCTGGCGGGTAGCTTTTCCTGGGTTACTTTCATCGCGTGTAAAAACTCTAGATTGACTGCTTCGCAGTAAGCTATACTAACTCATTGGAGTGCGTAATCGTTCATTCACTCTGTGGATTTTTGCGACGAATTGACTCGAAATCGATCGCAAAATCGCTGTTAGTGATCCGGAAAGTTCGATAGAATTCAGAAAATCAGATTACACAGTAAGTATGATTACCGGGTCAGCACCTTTCAACTCAGGCGAATCACTTATTTAGTCACGCTTCAGTTGTTCGCGCTAGAGTAATCTTTAGTGAGGCTCTAAGGCGAGGGGCCCTAAGGCATCCAGGTGCAAGGCTCAAGTGGGCGAGAGTGACCTATTGACTTGTCTTATAACGAGTCGGAATGTCTTCTCTCAACTTAGAATCTAAAATTTTCTATTAGAGAAAATTGTTAGGATTTTTAGAAAGCAGATGGTTCGACTTGGGATCCAGTTAATTGAACCTGCAAGCTGGAAGACTCGCGCAGATAACTTCTGGTGCGATAGTCTAACATCCCTGTAGCCTAGGGGTATCCATATCCATTAGATTGCAGATTACACAGCTTTTCGATCGATCATCGTTAAAAAGACTTAATAAAAGACTGATACGCCTCTTCCCCGCTTTGAACTTTGATCAGAATTTTGGAAGGCATCAATCAAATCAGTTGTCAGTGTGAGTTGAGGAATGAGGAAGAAAAAGAATTTTAACGTTGATTAAGACTGATTCCATGAACTTTTAAACAAATGGCTTAAGATGCAAAGTTTTCTTTAGAAATGGCTTGATTGTAGGAGGTTTGATTTGAGTCAGTCGTATCGCGTCGCCATCCTAGGCGCGACAGGTGCAGTGGGAACGGAACTTCTCACCCTCTTGGAGGAGCGACAGTTTCCTGTTTCAGAGTTGAAATTACTAGCGTCTCCCCGTTCTGCGGGCGTGACCTTGTCTTTTAGAGGGCAAGATATTCTTGTTGAAGCAGTCAGCGAGGATTCCTTCAAAGGAGTGGATATTGTGCTTGCCTCTGCGGGAGCTTCCATTTCCAAAGCCTGGGTCGATCGCATTGTGGCAGCGGGTGCAGTCATGATTGATAACTCCAGTGCCTTTCGGATGGTACCCGACGTTCCATTAGTTGTGCCCGAGGTCAATCCTGAAGCGGCTAAAGACCACAAGGGTGTGATTGCTAATCCCAACTGTACGACTATCCTGATGTCTGTAGCGATTTACCCGCTCCATCAAGTGCAGCCGATTCGTCGCATTGTTGCAGCGACCTATCAGTCAGCCAGTGGGGCCGGAGCAAGGGCCATGGAAGAGGTGAAAGTACAATCCCAAGCAATTCTTAATGGCGAAAACCCAACGCCCGAAATTTTGCCCTATCCCTTAGCCTTTAATCTATTTCCCCATAATTCCAAGCTGGGGGATAACGGCTACTGCGAAGAAGAAATGAAAATGGTCAACGAGACCCGTAAAATCTTTGGGGAACCTGATTTACGAGTTACAGCGACCTGTGTTCGGGTTCCCGTACTCCGTGCCCACTCCGAAGCCCTGAATCTAGAATTCGATCGCCCTTTCGATGTGGCGAAAGCCCGAGAACTGGTACAGCAGGCTCCAGGGGTTGAACTGGTGGAAGATTGGGAGAAAAACTACTTCCCGATGCCGATGGATGCAAGCGGCAAAGATGATGTATTGGTGGGGCGGATTCGTCAAGATATTTCCCATTCCAATAGCCTAGAAGTCTGGCTCTGTGGAGATCAAATTCGAAAAGGGGCGGCCCTCAATGCGGTGCAAATTGCCGAGTTATTGGTTGAAAAAAGTTGGCTGAAACCAACTGTGACTGCTTAATGCCAGAAGCTGAATTGGGCAGGGGTTGCTGTACTGAATCGATCGCTTAAATAAGCTTGGGCTGGGTAGTGTTGGGGTTGTTTCAGGTAGCATTGATGGATTGTCGGTGTCTGACTGATATATCCCCTATAAGGAACCTTTGGTAAAGGATAAGGAGTGAAATTCGGGTGTGGTGAATTTTGGACGGATTTTGACAGCAATGATTACCCCCTTTGATGCAGAGGGGCATGTAGATTATGCGATCGCAGAAAAACTAGCAGTCCACCTCGCCGAAAATGGTACCGATACGCTGGTGGTGTGCGGGACGACCGGGGAGTCTCCGACCCTGAGTTGGGATGAAGAATTTGAACTCTTTCGGGTGATTCAATCTGCCGTTGCTGGCAAAGCAAAAGTGATGGCTGGAACTGGCTCCAATTCGACCCAAGAGGCGATCGTTGCGACTCAGAAAGCTCAGTCCTTGGGCTTAGAGGGTTCTCTGCAAGTGGTGCCCTACTACAATAAGCCGCCCCAGCAAGGTCTGTATCAGCATTTCCGGGCGATCGCGGAGGCGTCTCCTGATCTGCCGATCATGCTCTACAACGTTCCGGGGCGTACAGGCCAAAACCTGTTGCCGGAAACCGTAGCTCGTCTTGCGGAAATTCCCAATATTGTTGCTATAAAGGAAGCAAGTGGGAATCTTGATCAAGTTAGTCAAGTACGGCGGTTAACTCCCCCAGAATTCCTAATTTACTCCGGGGATGATTCGCTGACCTTGCCAATTTTGGCCGTGGGTGGATGCGGAGTTGTGAGTGTAGCCAGCCATTTAGTGGGCAATCAGTTGCAACAAATGATTCAAGCCTTTGAGCTAGGCAATCCCTCGGCGGCTAGAGAACTGCATATCCAGCTTTTACCCCTATGCAAAGCCCTTTTTTTGACCACCAATCCCATTCTTGTCAAAACAGCCCTGCGGTTAATGGGCTGGGAAGTGGGATCCTGTCGTCTACCCTTGGATGAGGCTCCGGAGTTGCTGGTCATGGAGTTAAAGCAAGTGCTGCACGATCTTCATCTTCTCTGATTTAAGTGCAACCTCTTAAGTTGAGTGCAATACAGTCGGTGCAACCCGAAATCGGTAGAACAAAACCAGTTGGTGCAACAGTCTGATCGTCCATCCTCAAATCCTCCTGTGCTCGCTAAAACAACTGAAGCCATGGCGGAAAAAGTTTTGACAATTGAATAACTCACGCATGAACTTCTCACAATCCATCACTAAATCTAATTTGCGTATGTCTGGTTTATCGATCGTTTTTCTGTCTAATGACCTTATGAATCCTACAAATGCCTGTCCCAAGATGCTTTTTAAACCCCCAGGTTAAGTTCCCTCTACTCACTCTCTTCGAAATTGAGAGCCTTCCTAAGGCGAAGCAGCTGTCAAGGATAGAAGCTAGAAATTTTAAGACTGCACCGATGAGCATCCAAGACGGTGAGTGCAATGTCTTAAGAAAGAACCTCAGTTCTGCTTCTTTCAGGCTGATCGCTGGATGCTCACCCTAGATTTTCATATTCCTAATTTTTTACTGTACTGAACAACAGAAACTCCATGCCTAAAACGAACGAAGAAGTCCTCAAAGTGATTCCCCTCGGTGGTCTGCACGAAATTGGCAAAAACACCTGCGTCTTTGAATACGGTGACGAAATTCTCCTCTTGGACGCCGGACTGGCATTCCCCACGGATGGCATGCACGGGGTCAACATTGTGCTGCCCGACATGACTTACCTGCGGGAAAATCAGCACAAAATTAAGGGAATGATCATCACCCATGGTCATGAAGATCACATTGGCGGAATTCCCTTTCATCTTAAGCAAATTAATATTCCAGTCATGTATGGGCCTCGGCTCGCTCTGGCTTTGCTAGAGGGTAAGTTGCAGGAAGCGGGGGTGGCCGATCGCACTGAACTGCGTCCCGTTGGCCCTCGGGATTTCATCCGTATTGGCTCTTACTTTGTAGTGGAATTCATCCGGAATACCCATTCCATTGCTGATAGTTTTTCCATTGCCCTGCATACGCCAGTAGGTGTAGTGATTCATACCGGTGATTTTAAGTTTGATCACACGCCTGTAGATGGTGAATGCTTCGATTTGCAACGGTTGGCTGAGTACGGCGAAAAGGGTGTGCATTGCTTAATCAGCGACTCAACCAACTCTGAAGTGCCGGGATTTACCCCCTCAGAACGGGCGGTTTTTCCAAACCTGGAAAAGGTCTATATGCAAGCCCAGGGTCGGCTTATCATCACGACCTTTGCATCCTCCGTTCACCGCGTCAACATGATTTTGGAGTTGGCGGAGAAATATGGTCGATCGGTGGCGGTTTTAGGTCGATCGATGCTGAACGTGATTGCCCATGCCCGCACCCTTGGTTACATCAAGTGTAAAGATGAGACCTTGGTGCCGCTGAATATGGCCACTAAAATGCCAGATAACAAACTGGTGATTTTGACCACGGGTTCCCAGGGGGAGCCGATGTCTGCTCTGACTCGGATTGCTAATCAGGAACATCGTCAAATTAAAGTACGGCAAGGCGATACTGTCGTTTTCTCTGCTAACCCGATTCCAGGTAATACGATTGCCGTGGTTAACACGATCGACAAGCTAATGATGCAGGGAGCCAAGGTTGTCTACGGTAAGGAAGCAGGGATTCACGTTTCCGGCCACGCCTGCCAAGAAGATCAAAAGCTGATGTTAGCCCTGACCAAGCCCCGCTTCTTCCTGCCTGTACATGGTGAGCACCGCATGTTGGTCAAGCATTCCCAAACGGCCCAGTCCATGGGGATACCTGCGGAAAACATGGTGATCATTGATAACGGTGATACCGTTGAACTGACCAAGGATGCTATTCGCAAGGGTGATCGGGTACCAGCGGGTATCGAGTTGATGGATACCTCCCGATCGGGCGTCGTGGATGACAAAGTCCTGAAGGAACGGCAACATCTAGCAGGGGATGGTGTGGTCACCGTAGCGGCTACGGTCAATTGGAACGGCAAGTTGATGACCAAGCCAGAAGTGCACCTGCGAGGGGTTGTCACCACCTTAAGTCGAGAAATTTTACAGGCCAAGATTCAAAACAGCATTGAACATGTTTTGGGCGATCGCTGGAGTGAGTATGCCCGACCGATTAAGGACGGTGGCAAACTGGATATTGATTGGGTGGGATTGCAATACCACGTTGAACGGGAAGTCCAACGAACCCTGCGCCGAGAAGTGCAAAGCAGCCCCCTGCTCGTGTTCTTGATGCAAACCCCTGATACTCCCCAAGATGATCCGGTGGATACACCGACGAAAACCCGAGCGACACGGCAACGGGTCACTGCGAAAGTTGCTTCCTAGTCGAAGTTTGCTGCGGCGTTAACCTTAAAAATCCCCGATCGCCCGCCTTTCCATAGGTGACAAATATTCTCTGATCGGGCCATTGATTTTATTTAGACGTTAGAGACTGAATCTAACGTCTTTTTTATCTTTGTTAATGGATATTTACTAGTCGGTTTAGTCGATCAGCCGATCGAGGCAATGAATCTGTTCGATGTGATGGGCAATGGCTAGTTTGCTAGGGATTGTAGAGATAACGAGAATAGTGATTGGCAGAATTCTTGCAGAGAAAAGACTTGCTCCGCTGATTAAATTTTCTCTGTACAACGTTCAGAAAAATCATCATCTTCAACTGAGGCAGGCAGTTTCCTTAACCATCTTAAATTGACCTTTACCCCCCCTTTGGGATCAGTTTGTTTCCTGAGTTTTCCCTCTGACTTGCCATAGCTAAAGATCCCCAAACCTGGTAGATTTGGCAAAAGTATCAGCAAGCAAGACAAAACGCGATGAAAGTCTTAGTTATTGGTGGCGACGGCTATTGTGGATGGGCAACCGCTCTGTATCTCTCCAATCAAGGTCATGAAGTTGGAATCCTCGATAGCTTGATCCGACGACATTGGGATAACGAACTGCAGATTGATACCCTCACTCCGATCGCACCGATTCAACAACGCATCCAACGCTGGAAAGATCTCACCAGCAAGACCATTGATTTGTACATTGGTGACATCTGCAACTACGACTTTCTGATTAAATCTCTCCTAGACTTTCAGCCCGAAGCGATTGTTCACTTTGGCGAGCAGCGATCGGCTCCCTTCTCTATGATCGATCGGGAACATGCTGTATTGACTCAAAGCAACAACGTCATCGGCAACCTGAACATTCTGTACGCCATTAAGGAACACTTCCCCGATTGCCATCTGGTTAAATTAGGCACCATGGGTGAGTATGGCACGCCCAACATTGACATTGAAGAAGGCTACATCACGATCGAGCACAACGGTCGCAAAGATACTCTGCCCTATCCCAAACAACCTGGATCGTTTTACCACCTCAGCAAAGTCCACGATTCTCACAACATTCACTTTGCTTGCCGTGTGTGGGGACTCCGGGCGACGGACTTGAACCAGGGCGTTGTCTATGGCGTACTCACGGAAGAAACTGGCATGGATGAGTTGTTGATCAACCGTCTGGACTATGATGGCATTTATGGCACTGCTCTTAACCGTTTCTGCATCCAAGCGGCCATTGACCACCCCCTCACGGTTTATGGTAAAGGCGGTCAAACCCGTGGCTTTCTCGATATTCGCGACACGGTGCGCTGTGTGGAAATCGCAATCAACAATCCCGCAGAACAGGGCGAATTCCGTGTCTTCAACCAATTCACTGAACTCTTTAGTATTAGTGACTTGGCGACCATGGTGCAAAAAGCCGGAGCCACTGTGGGATTGAAGGTGGAAATTAATCACTTGGAAAATCCTCGGGTTGAGAAAGAAGAACATTACTTCAACGCGAAGAATACTAAGTTGATCGATCTGGGACTGCAGCCCCACTATCTCTCGGATTCTCTCCTAGATTCCCTGCTGAACTTTGCAACGAAGTATAAGCATCGGGTAGATATGAATGAAATTCTGCCCAAAGTGAAGTGGAAATAACGGATTTCGCTGGATTGATGGGGTAGCTATTGAGCGTGACCCTTCGGTTGTTGTAGCTATCCCAAATCCGATGAACTCTATCATACGCATTGCTCTCATCTGCACAACCACGATCGCACCAGGATTGTTTTTCACCGGATACAGTGCCCACTTTTTATTGCTGGATTGGCAGGAATTAGATCGGGCAGTCACTCGGCTTTCCGCAATCTCAGATGGTAAGCCTACCGTTCAGCAGTTATTGCTAGCCAAGGCTGCTGAAGATCGCCACCGCATCAATTGCTTTGCGGAAGGGGTGGGTGTTTTGCTGGGTTGGACAATGGTGACGATCGGGATCCATGGCCTTTGTGGACTGCCCCATTCTTCAAAATCCTTTGAACCTTGATCCGTGATGATGAAAATTGCCCTATTTACCGAAACCTTTTTGCCCAAAGTAGACGGTATTGTGACTCGCCTTAAGCATACCGTTGAGCATCTCCAACGTTTGGGGAATGAGGTGATGGTGTTTTGTCCAGATGGTGGGTTAACGGAATATCAAGGGGCACAGATTTATGGTGTCTCGGGCTATCCCTTACCTTGGTATCCAGAATTGAAAATGGCTTTTCCCAGACCGGCGATCGGCGAAGCCCTTAAACAATTTCAGCCGGACATCATCCATGTGGTCAATCCTGCAATTTTAGGCGTGGGGGGAGTGCTCTATGCCAAGGCCCATAACGTTCCTCTAATGGCGTCTTACCATACCCATCTCCCCAAATATTTGGAGCACTACGGCTTGGGGTTACTGGAACCTGTGCTCTGGGAACTCCTGAAATTGACCCATAATCAGGCTCGTCTCAATCTATGTACTTCGACTGCAATGGTAGAAGCGTTGGTAGAACATGGCATTGAGCGAGTAGATCTGTGGCAACGGGGAGTTGATACTGAAACCTTTGAACCTAGCCTGATGAGTCAGCAGGTGCGCTATCATCTTTCCCAAGGCCATCCTGAGGATCCGCTATTGCTCTATGTGGGACGATTGGGGGCAGAAAAGGAAATCGATCGCATCAAACCTGTTCTGGAGGCGATTCCCAATGCACGGTTAGCCCTTGTGGGTGATGGCCCCAATCGTAAAAATTTAGAAGCTCACTTTGCGGGTACTTGTACCCATTTTGTCGGCTATTTGAGCGGAAAAGAATTAGGTGCAGCCTATGCCTCTGCCGATGCCTTTATTTTCCCTTCCCGTACAGAAACCTTAGGACTTGTGCTTCTAGAAGCGATGGCCGCAGGATGTCCTGTCATTGCAGCAAATTCCGGCGGCATTCCCGATATTGTGACGGATGGCGTGAATGGGTTTCTCTTTGAACCCCAAGATGAAGTGGGGGCAATCAAAGCGACTCAACGGTTACTAGCCAATCCCCAAGAGCGCAATATTCTGCGTCAGAATGCTCGTCAGGAGGCAGAACGCTGGAGTTGGTCTGCTGCCACCCGACAACTTCAAAATTATTACGAACAGGTGATTGGCAAAGTTCCGATCGCAGTTTAAAACGGCGTGAATTTGACGGATACAAAACGACGAACGGTTAGGGAGTTAACACTGCTTTTAGCTCCCTAACGATAGAATTCTCGAGATTGTCTGTCAGGTCTACCTGTCAAAAGAAACTGTGAGCACTAGCTGGCTTCCGCAGATCCTCCGTTAAAAGGAGAGTTGTTGCCAATTCCGAGAGACTTTTTGCTGCGCTTTAGTTCTTTCCACAAAAGCTTAATCTGCTCGTAGGACTGCTCTGGCGAGAGTTTGCCCCCAGTTTCAAGATTCGAAATAGTCATCACCCGTTGAGCAAACTCTTGGAGATTTGCATTGAAAACAAGATTTTCCGGCTTGACTTGGCCCCGGTACCGGCTCCGAGGATTGATAAAGTCAAACTTATCAGACATCTTTTAACCTCCTTCTCTCATTGAGTGATTGACTATGTCTGCTTCACTTCATTCCCTGTTGCTGAATCGCTCCATCAACGCTTAAGAACTCAGTTTTTGCTCCATCAAGTGGTCTCCCCTCTTGGCAAGGATTGAACTCTTATTATTTAACCCATACTTAACCTAACATTAACCTGAAAAAAAGTTGGGTACTTTATCAGATTTTTGATGTTTTTCTGGTAGGGTTTGTGGGATTTTCATGACGTGCATGGATCATCCTTGTACTCTTTGCTGGGGGGCCCAGTCTGACTCGATCCACGTAAATCATCCCGCTCTGGATGATCTCCAGTCACGCTATTGTGTCAGTGCATGCTATCGCGGGCTGGGGATTCCCTAGATTTGCTAGGATCAACAAGCACGCGATCGAGTTTTCCAGATTGCACAACGTGATTGCTGCCCAGCCGAGAGAGGGGCAAAGCCGAAGAGGGGAATCGCAAGGACAAAACAGCCGAGATCAGACAAGTTAGGAGCACTGACCTGACTGATAGGCGTGTCTGTAATCATGCCCTTGTCAGCCCTGTTCTGGGTTAGCCAGGGACTTGTCAGTTAATTCACTCGTCAGATCTGCGCCTATTATCATCGAAGGCTTCTGACAGCGACTTGCGCATCTTTACGCAATCCTTCAGCGATCCGAAACATTTCATACCCCGTATGTAAGTATGTTTCGTCATAGTTTTGGCTGAAGTAATCCAGTTCGTCTAGCGCATCGCCTAACTGGTTCATACAGTAGTACAAATGGGCGGCGGCTCCTGCTGCCATGGGTGGGTTCGGCAGGGATTTAAATACTGTTTGGGATTTTTCTAGGGCCGATCGACTCGTTTCCACGTAGGCTTGGAAGGCTTCCATTAACTCATCGTCAAAGGGATCGGCTGAAAGCTCCTTAATCTGTCCCCGTAATGGTTTGATAATTTGGTTGAGGAATCGATTCACGGGAGTATAGACCCGATTCAGCCAATGCCGTAGTTGGTCATCGCCATCTTTCTCGGTTTGGCGTTGTTGGCGATAGGAGGATTGAGCAGTTTCCGATCGAGATTGGCGATCGGAAAAATTCACCGTTGGCACATAGCGCAATTGTTGATCGTAAGATCGGCGTGACAGCGGATCGGCCAATACCTCATAGGCCGCACTGACTCGCTTAAATGTCTCCTGGCAAGCAGCACTGGAATTGCGATCGGGATGAAATTTTTTAGCGAGCCGTCGATAGGCTTGCTTAATGTCCTCTTGGGTAGCCGTCGGAGGCAGTTCAAGGGTGTCGTAATGGGTAGGAGAGGTTGCCATATCCCCATTTTACCCTGGGTGATTCCTGGCTCCTGTCCCCCCAGCCTGCAAAATTGCTCAACGGTTGGTTCAGCAATCTAATCCACGAAACCGATGCACCCATGGATTCGTTAAACCGATTCCACAACTTGAGCCTTAGGTTAACCGTTGGGCAGAAATTCTGGATCTTGGAAAAGAGGGGTACTGAGGTATCGCTCTCCAAAGCTCGGTTGAATCATGACAATCAACTTGCCAGCATTTTCTGGACGTTGGCCAATTTCTAAGGCCGCTTTGAGTGCGGCTCCGGTGGAAATGCCCGATAGCAGACCTTCTTCGCGGGCAAGGCGACGACTACAAGCGATCGCCACTTCGTCGGCTACTTGAATGACCTCATCAATTAAGGCCGTATTGAGAACGGGTGGAATAAATCCTGCACCAATCCCTTGAATCTTGTGAGGCCCAGGTTTACCACCGGAGAGAACAGGACTATTCATAGGCTCTACTGCGATCGCCTGAAACTCAGGTTTCCGCTGTTTGATCACTTCCGCAACGCCGGTTAAGGTGCCGCCTGTGCCAACCCCCGCAATTAAAAAATCTATCTGTCCATCGGTATCGGCCCAAATTTCTTCTGCGGTTGTGCGACGGTGAATCTCGGGGTTTGCTGGGTTGCGAAACTGTTGCAACATGTAAGCATTGGGGGTTGTATCCACAATCTTTTGGGCTCGTTGGATACACCCTGCCATCCCTTCGATGCCCGGAGTCAGCTCCAACTCGGCTCCGTAAGCCCGTAACATTGCGCGTCTTTCAGAACTCATCGTTTCTGGCATGGTCAGAATTAGACGGTAACCCTTGGCCGCCGCTGACATTGCTAATGCAATCCCTGTATTTCCAGACGTAGGCTCCACAAGTACTGTCTTACCTGGTGTGATGAGTCCCTCCCATTCTGCGGCTTCAATCATGCTGATCCCAATGCGATCTTTCACAGAAGACGAGGGATTCATACTTTCTAGCTTGACAACAATTTCAGCAACACAGCCTTCCGCTTGGGGAATGCGATTGAGCCTGACTAGGGGAGTCCGACCGATGAGTTGGGTAATGTTTTGGGCAATCTGCATGATGGTTTTCGCTGAAATGTTCGGTTCGAGGGCAATGCTGCCTCACTGCCCACAAGTTGAAGACTGACTAGTCAAATACCGACTAACCAAGGACTCGATCGAGTCAAATGTAGTACATCAAATCTAATTGCCGTCGGGCATCCCGTCGATCGACGAGTTCTTGGAGGGTATAGTTTTGGAGGACAGCATAGGCCGCTTGGCAAGCTTCCTGCCAAATTTCATCCACAACCTTATTTTCTAGCGTCCTGTTTGGGTTCCCTTCATGATCTCCCTCACTCTCTTGAGATTCCACCCCTTCTAGGCAATTCAGCACATCGAATAGCGAAATTTTCCAGGGTTCCCGCGCCAACAAATAGCCGCCCTTGGCTCCCCGTTGCGATTTCACAATACCGCCTCGGCGTAATATCGCCAGTAATTGCTCTAAATAGCGATCGGGGATGTTTTGTTGGGCTGAAATTTGGCGAATTTGCAGGGGCTCACTACTCCGGTAACGAACAGCAAGTTCCAGTAGAGCTAGGAGTGCATACTCACTTTTGCAGGACAGTTCCACAGTTGAAGCTAAGCCCATTCGGCAACTACAAGATGATTGGTTCCAGTATACCCCGGTTTTCCGCTAGGGTTTTGTAGGTTTTTAAGGAAACCCCAAGGGTGCCTCTTCCCACTTGGTTCATTCCAGATCAGTATTCAGGCCATAAAAAATCCTCTAGAGTCCATTATGCTCTAGAGGATCAAGTCAAGTTGGACGGGAAGGACTGAGCAATGTTCTTTTACGGTCAGTTCTCAGGCCAATTTTGTCAGATTGCTACTGCATCATTGAGGGGCAGGGAAAAATTCGGCTCATCATCGGAGTCCTGATGCTAGCTGGCTTTGCAGTCGATGGATTCTGAACTTCAACCTGGGCGACTTCTACTGGAGTCTCCGATCGCTCCGAGGACAACGGCTTTTGACTAGCTCGATTGTCGGTTGATGCTTGCGATGGCTGGCGGGATAGTTCAGATTCCAATTGGGAGGATGGGGCCGGTTGCTGCCCTTCGGTTAGCGCATTATCAGCCTTGGCGGGGGTACTCACGAACACAGCACAGCCCACGATACCAGCCATGAAAGCACAAGGTAACAATTTCATCATGATGTTGAGACTTTCCAATTTGCATATTCAGAGTCACCGATCTCCAGCGAATGACCGCCTCCGTTACTGGATATCAAGCCTTTCCTAAAAGCTGTAAGCAACCCGATCCCCCGGTGGGATGAAGTCACCCTCTACAGTTACGACTACTCTTGCAAAAGTCTCAAATCAATGAGAAGCCTCTCAAATCCATGAGAATTTAGTCAATTCAGTCCAAGTACAGTCAGCTTTGTAATCCATCTGGAATGACTGAGTTGCTCGAAAGCTCGTAACCATCCAGAACACCCAGAGGTAGCAGATATCGGCGGTCATTTAGCCCTGCGACACCCAAATCTATGGCAAGTCTAACCAGCCCTTTCTGAATCCCATAAGCGAACTTTTACGGAATCTGTTGAGGACTCTTTCTGAAGTTTTGTAATGTGTTAGCTGCTCCCATGATCGCTGTAGAGAAACTCGGAAGCTACTTCCTAGGGCAATGGTTCTAGGGCATAGGGCAATGATTGATACGGTTCGAGGGCTTGCCCCGTGGGAAGCGCCCTCCTGGAAAGTGCCCTTTACCAAGTAAAAGCAGTACGCAGAGCCCCCACCGCGATCGGATCACTGTCAGGAGAATGCCCCGGTTGGAAGACGACAAAAAATCCTGGCGTAATGCTGATGCGATCACTCACTTGCCACCGATAGAACACTTCCACATGGGTACTGGTTCCAGGCTGGCCGCCAGCACGGCCAGCCCCCGTTGTCAGGAAATCTGGATAATTGCTGCCAACGGGTAAAGTACTACTGACAATTTTCGGTGGTTGCCCTACATAAATCCCACCTAAGTTGCCTTTGCCGAATAGATCTGGGAAGTTCAGGTACACCATGTAGTTGGTGGTTTCCACATTGCCAGACTGACCGGGGATGTGGGAGTTGGTATAGCCAAACCAACCGCCCAAGGCCAGCTTGGGAGAGATTTGCCAATTCACACTAGTTCCGATCGCATGGGTGGACAGGGGTGGAAAGTTGCCAGTGGTAAGGTTGGGCGCAGTCAGAATATCGTCTCCGACAAACCCTAGAAGAATGCCATCGGGTGCGTAGTTATTGACGTAGTAAATATTGATATCCAGGGGATCGATCGGCGTTAGTGCCAATTGAAATCCAAAGGTGTTGTGCCCTTTCTGTCCAGAGGCACTGGGAAAGACGCCAGGGACATTGGTGTGATAGACGCCTTGTAAGCTGGCCCGTTTGGCAAATTGCCAGTCGAATCCTGCTCCTCCACGACCTAAACCAATATTTAGAATAGGATTGCGCTGGGCAAAGAAGGAAATTGGCCCGGTGGCTGCACTTTCAACTCGGTTGGGGCCTCGGAAGGCTGCGTAAGTATAAATTCCTTCGGTACCGACAAATCCAGCAAATTTATTACCCACTAGGAAGCGGTAATTCAAGTCAAAAATCTGTAAACCAGGCACATCAAAAAAGTCATACCCTACCCTATCGTCATTACGCGATCGAATAAATGAGGATGGCCCACTGCTGTTGCCGTTAATGTTGATGAAACTAGTTGTCAGAACACTAGTGGGGCTAAAGGCCGTATTCAAAATGACATAGTTCCAGTTGATCAAATTAACGTTTGTGCCCAGATCGCGAACGGCTTGTGCGCCCCGCCGTGCCGTATTTTCACTGGTTCCCTGCAATCCTACGATCGTGATCCCCATCAACTTTGTAGTCGTTGAAAACTGCTGTTTTGCCAACGTTGCAGCACGACTTTCTAACGTATCTACCTGACCGCGCAACGTTGCCAACTCTGCGGCAAAGGTTTCCTGTAGCTTTTGAATCGTGGCTAAATCTTCCTGCTGCGCCAAGGGATCGGTGGCAGCATCCACCAATTCATTAATCCGATCCATACAAGCGTTTAACCCAGCGGCAAACTCATAGCGCGTTAAGGCTCGATTGCCTCGAAAGGTTCGATTCGGATAGCCCGCAATGCAGCCATAGCGTTCGACGAGAGATTGCAGTGCTTGGAACGCCCAATCCTGCGGCTGCACATCCGTTAACTGAGCCGTTGCAGTGACCTGTTCCATCCCAGCACTGGGGGTAGGCCCCTCTGATTCGAGGGATTCAATCTGCTGGAGAAGAGTCTGTCTGTCTGAACTTGTCTCGGAACTTGTATCTGAACTGAGGTTAGCAATCTTGACAGGTGGGTTAACCGCATTGGAATTCACGGGGATATGGGTAGGGGTCGGCAGTATCGCTTGAGCTGATGCCGATAAACTGATGCTCCCTACTATCCAAGGCACGATTGCAGCCACCTGAGCCAATTGTTTAGATACCAGCATGATTCTTGATCTCTCAGCCTTCAGTTAAAAGCACAATATTCGGCATTCAGTGATGATTCAGGCATTCTCAATCGGCTTCCTACTCAAGCGGCCTCTTAAAGCTGCTGTTGCGCGGTTCAAGAGGCTGCTTGAGTTGAAATCATCTAGATGCCTGAAAATTTGCCGTTGGTATTCCAGTTGGGGATTGGTTCCAATCTGGCACAGCCATCATCGTCAGAATGCCCAAAAAAATACGGATACTCCTAGAAAATTTCAACTTTCTTCATAGAATTTTCTTGGTAATTTCCGTGGAAACGCAGCTGTTTGCCAATGGTTGTGCGCTGAAAAAATTAGATTTTCTGGGTTAACTAGGCGTATGGGCGGTTCTTCGACCGCACGTTGACCTGTTCGACCGAAATCTAATTTGACCTAAATTGTGTGTAACAGATTGTAATAATTCACAATTGCGTCTAGGATAGGAAGGAACACGGCCTCCTCAAGGCATGCTCTAGGGCACAGTGATGCTTTTGCATCTCGATGCGTTAGAGTGTTCTGGGCCGATTTATTAGCGATTGCGGCTATGCACCCAAGGAATTTCTGAGGGTGATGATACGGAAGGTTAGACCGTTTTGGGGCGCGATCGCAGTGGTACACACCACGTTCTATTCCTTTCGTCTACTCATCGAGCATAAGCTGAATACATGGGCAATAAGCCAACAATCGCCGTTTCCCACTTGGGATGTGAAAAAAATCGGATTGACACCGAACATATGCTGGGGCTGCTGGTTCAAGCAGGCTATCATGTGGATGCCAATGAGTCCCTAGCAGACTACGTTATTGTTAATACTTGTAGTTTTATTCAAGCGGCTCGAGAAGAGTCGGTTCGTACCTTAGTAGAACTGGCCGAGGCGAATAAGAAGATTGTGATTACGGGCTGCATGGCGCAACACTTCCAGGATCAACTCCTGGAAGAGCTGCCCGAAGCCGTTGCCCTGGTTGGCACCGGGGACTATCACAAAATCGTTGATGTGATCCATCGGGCTGAAGCGGGAGAACGGGTTAAAGAGGTTTCCCTGGAACCCACTTACATTGCCGATGAAACCACACCTCGTTATCGCACTACCACCGAAGGCGTTGCCTATGTGCGGGTGGCAGAGGGTTGCGACTACGGATGTGCCTTTTGCATCATTCCCCATTTGCGCGGCAAGCAGCGTTCCCGTTCTATCGAATCGATCGTATCGGAAGTAGAAGCGCTAGCAGCTCAAGGGGTGCAAGAAGCTATTCTGATTTCCCAGATCACCACTAACTATGGTCTGGACATTTATGGTGAACCGAAACTAGCGGAGCTGCTTCAAGCCTTAGGTAAAGTGGATATTCCTTGGATTCGCATGCACTATGCCTATCCAACGGGGTTGACGCCCAAGGTGATCGCAGCGATGCGAGAGACCCCAAACATCTTGCCCTATCTTGATTTACCGTTACAACATTCCCACCCAGAAGTCCTACGATCGATGAATCGACCCTGGCAAGGTCGCGTCAACGACGGCATTATTGAGCGCATTAAGGACGCCATTCCCAATGCTGTGATGCGTACAACCTTTATTGTGGGCTTTCCGGGGGAAACGGACGAACACTTCGACCACTTGAAGCAGTTTGTCCAGCGCCATGAGTTTGATCACATTGGGGTGTTTACCTTTTCTGCGGAGGAGGGCACACCTGCCTATGATTTGCCGAATCCTGTCCCCCAAGCCGTTATGGATGCAAGGCGGGATGAACTCATGCAACTTCAACAACCCATTTCCCTCCGGCGCAACCGATCGGAAATTGGCAAAGTTGTAGATGTCTTAATTGAACAAGAAAATCCTGAAACTGGGGAACTGGTGGGTAGATCGGCTCGCTTTGCCCCGGAAGTGGATGGTTTAGTCTATGTGCAGGGTGAAGCATCCCTGGGCTCGCTCGTGCCTGTGCGCATTGACGATGCTGATGTCTACGATCTCTATGGACATGTTGCTACCGCTGCCGATTTGGTCTTGCACCAAGCCGCGCTAGTTCGGTAGGTTTATAACTTTCTCCTTTTCCCATTAAAAAACTTTTGGGATTGGTGCGTAATCAGGTCGCGCCCAGCGGTCATCGCGCACCCGTTTGCCTAACCTTCTTTGTTTTTAGGAAATCTGATGACGACTCTTTCGTTTCAAAGCCTTGGACTCTCTGAAGCTCGCGTTCAATTTCTAGAGCAGCAGGGATTTTCGAATCCGACGCCTATTCAGGCCCAGGCGATTCCCCAGCTTCTAGCCGGTCGCGATGTGATGGGATTAGCGCAAACGGGAACGGGGAAGACGGCGGCGTTTTCCTTGCCGATTCTGGAACGGATTGATCCCCGGAACCATGCCGTCCAGGCCCTGATTTTGACCCCTACCCGTGAACTTGCGGTGCAAGTCTGTGCCGCAGTGCGTGGCTTTGCAGACGATCGTCGTGTGCGGATTCTGCCGATTTACGGTGGTCAGTCGATCGACTTACAAATTTCCCGTCTGCAACGGGGTGTGCAAATTGTTGTCGGAACACCGGGTCGAGTCATTGATCTGATGAATCGAGGCGACCTGAAGCTGGATCAAATTAGCTGGTTTGTCCTCGATGAAGCGGACGAAATGCTGAATATGGGCTTTATTCAGGATGTGGAAAAAATCCTCAGCCAAGCGCCCAGCGAACGGCAAACGGCGTTCTTCTCCGCAACTATGGATCCCTCAATCCGCAAGTTGGTTGCTAAGTTTTTGCGTTCTCCGGTGAATGTCACGATCGAACAACCGAAGGCAGCCCCCTCCCGGATTAACCAAGTGGTTTATATGGTGCCTCGGGGTTGGACAAAGGCGAGATCGCTACAACCCGTTTTGGAATTAGAAGATCCAGAATCTGCCATTATCTTTGTGCGAACTCGGAAGGCAGCGGCGGAACTGACTAGCCAACTGCAGTCCGCAGGGCATAGCGTGGATGAGTACCATGGAGACCTGACCCAAAGCCAACGGGAACGATTGCTGCTGCGGTTTAAGCAACGCCAAGTTCGTTGGATTGTGGCGACTGATATTGCAGCCCGTGGGATTCACGTCGATGACCTGACCCACGTGATTAACTACGATCTGCCCGATAGCGTAGATAACTATGTTCACCGGATTGGTCGAACTGGGCGTGCTGGTAAAGAAGGAACAGCCCTCTCCCTTGTGCATCCTCTGGATAAGCGAAAACTGCGTGACATTGAAATTCACATTCGCCAAAAACTAGATATTCGCAATGTGCCCACCCGTGCGGAAATTGAAGCGAAGCATCTTGAAAAGCTGAAGACCCAACTAGCAGAAGCAGTCTCTGGTGAACGGATGGCGTCGTTCCTACCAATCGTCTCCCAACTGTCGGAGGAAGGGTACGAAACCCACGCGATCGCAGCTGCAGCTTTGCAACTCTATTACGATAAGACTCGTCCTAACTGGATGAATGCTTCGGCAGATCCCACACCGGAAGAATTGGCTGCCGATCGCCCAATGCGTAATGGTGGGGGTGGCCGTCGCTTCCGCTCGGATGATCGACGCGGGGGCGGTGTGCGGGGTCGCAGCGATCGTAGTGATCGTAATGGAGAGCGCCGCTCTAGAAACAATGCCGAGCGTGGTAACGTGCCCCGTCCAGTGTTGAAAAAATAATCGCAACCTAGTCATCGATGTCACTATTATCGATTAACCTGGATTAATTCAGAACTGAAAGACGTGTCATTGGCACGTCTTTTATTTGTTTAGCCGAGTACTATGCTATCCACCGATTTGCTTGCCTTTTATCGCGACATTGCCCAGCAAGATTTGACGATCGTTGATCTGGAAACGACTGGGTATAAGCCGCCCCAAGCAAGGGTTACAGAGATTGCGGTCATTCATGCCAACCTCACAACAGGGATTACTTTCCAGCAGACCAGTTTAATCAATAGTCAAACCCAGATTCCTGAGTTCATTGTCCAGCTAACAGGCATTCAGCAAGCCATGGTGGATAATGCTCCTCTGGCGATCGAGGTATGGCCACAGTATTGGCCCTGGGTGCAATCCGGAATTCTCACCTGCCATAACCTAGAGTTTGACTATGCATTTCTCAAAGCAGAACTACGCTGTTGTCAGATCGATTTCTCTAAAGCTAGAAAGGAGCGTTTTTGTACCTTACAACTAGCGCGATTAATGTTACCTGACTTGCCTTCCCGCAGTCTGCCGGATTTAGTTCAGTATTTTGGGTTTACTGTTGAGCGATCGCACCGGGCCGCAGCGGATGCACTGGCTTGTTGGCTTTTGGCCCAGCAATTGCTGACTGAAATTTTGAATACTGAGGATGAGGTTTTATTGCAACGGTTTGGCCAGCAATGGTTACCCCTCCCTGAAGTGGCGCGTCTCTTGCAATGCAAACCCCAAGCTGCCGCCCAGCGATTGCAACAAGCAGGCATTGAATCCCGTGAATCGAGCCGTCGTCGCACCTTCCTCTATCCACGATCGGCGGTAGAGTCTCTCATTCACGAGATTGCAAATTAGGGATTGTTTTGTGTGGTAGAGAGAATCACTTGAATGCTGTGATTTTTATCATAGGTCTGTGATTTTTGTATTGTATTTTTTTGCGTGTGCAAGGGAAGATAACATCCATGAAAAAAGCAGTAGTTCTATTATCCGGTGGCTTGGATTCTGCAACTTCTGCGGCCCAAGCGATCGCCGATGGCTACGAAGTCATTGCCCTATCGCTCTACTACGGTCAACGCCACGATCGGGAACTACAAGCCGCCCGAGACATTGTTGCAGCCCTGAACCTGAGTGAGCACTTTATTTTGGATGTGAATCTGTCCCAGTGGGGTGGGTCAGCATTGACCGATCGGCAAATCGAGATTCCCATAGACGGTGTCCAACCCGATATCATTCCTAGCACCTATGTTCCCGGTCGTAATACGGTCTTCATCGCGATCGCACTCTCTTTGGCAGAGGCCAAACAAGCGGAGGCGATATACCTAGGTATCAACGCCGTGGATTATTCTGGCTATCCTGACTGTCGGCCCGACTATCTGGCGGCATTTGAAAGATTAGCCCAACTATCTTCTAAGGCAGGATTAGAGGGCCATGCCCCTCGGTTGGTGGCTCCGTTAGTTCTAGACAGTAAAGTCGATATTGTGCATCGTGCCGTGAAATTGGGGGTGCCGATCGCACAAACCTGGTCTTGTTACCAAGGTGGATTGCAACCCTGTGGCTTGTGCGACTCCTGCCGGATTCGAGACAAAGCCCTGATTGACGCAGGCTATCCAGACTTGGCAACGGAGCAAGGCCGCCAACTGCATCATCAAGATGTCTAGTGCGCCCCGTCATATCTAGTAACCCATCATTCCCGTAGTAGGCTAAGTACGGTCATAACAAGGGAGCGTCATCGAGATGCAATTGGGAATTTTGGGAACAGGCTTGATGGGATTACCGATGGCCCAGCGGTTGCTAGAAGTTGGACATACGGTGATTGCCTACAATCGCACTGCAGAAAAATTAACTCCGTTGCAGCAAGTGGGTGCCCAAATTGCCCCGTCTCCTCAAGCTACGATCGCCGCTGCGGATTACCTAATTTTAATGCTGACCGATGCGGCGGCCATCCGCGCCACATTACTGACCCCCGAGAATCGTTCCAGTTTAGCGGGCAAAACGGTGATTCAAATGGGCACGATCGCCCCATCGGAAAGTGTTGCCATTCGTGATCAAATGGTTGCCGCTGGGGGGGACTACCTAGAAGCTCCTGTGTTGGGTAGTATTCCGGAAGCTAAAAATGGCACTCTACTGGTCATGGTGGGGGCTGAACCGCAATCCTTCGATCGCTGTCTGCCCATCCTGCAAGCCCTGGGTGAATCTCCTCGACTCATTGGCCCTGTGGGCAGCGCTTCTACCCTCAAGCTTGCCTTAAATCAGTTAATTGGCTCATTAACCTCTGCCTTTGCGCTGAGTTTGGCCTTGGTTCAACAGACGGGTGGGGATGTGTCGGCCTTTATGGATATCCTGCGGCAGAGTGCGCTCTATGCACCGACATTTGATAAAAAGCTACAACGGATGTTGGACGGAAATTACGAGAATCCCAACTTTCCCACCAAGCACCTCCTTAAGGATATGAATCTGGTCATTGAGACGGCCCGATCTCAGCAGCTCTCGGTAGAGGCGATGGCAGGAGTGCAGCAAATTTTACAAACTACGATCGAACAAGGGTGGGCTGACAAAGACTATTCCGCAATTTTCGCAGCGATTCATCATTCCCCGCAATAAAGCCGGGTGTAAGTTTAGTGTTTGCACAGAGGAAGCCCCAGAGGCACCCCGTTAAACTGGGCACAGTAACTCACATACCTCCATAGAGTGATATTTCTGTGCCTGTACGGGTCAGTGTATTGATTCATGGATTAGTGATTAATGCTACATAGAAAGCCGCTGTAGCCCCGTAGAAATCATGAGGAATCTTTAAAGAATCTTTAGGACAGTCTGGAGTCAGACAAAGATTCCCTGAACTCAGCCCACAGGGGCTTTTCTGGAAAGTTTGTCTGTCGCTACTGTGACATTAGATTCTCAATCTACCCAGAGCATCCTTGAATTGAGCGGGACTGGTTTTCTGGCAGATGCGACCTCAGTTTTGAGGAAGCTGGAACCTTCTGAATGAATCTCCTCTGTGCCAGCGCGACACTCAAATATGCGAATTTTGATCTACGCCTACAACTATCACCCGGAGCCGATCGGCATTGCCCCTTTGATGACAGAGTTGGCCGAAGGGCTTGTGAAAAGAGGACATCAAGTGAGGGTGATAACGGGCATGCCCAATTACCCCCAACGCAAAATTTACGAAGGGTATCGCAACAAGCTCTACATGACCGAAGAGCGGAACGGAGTCACGATTCAACGTAGCTATATTTGGGTCAAACCTCGCCCGAATTTAATTGATCGTATTCTTCTCGATGGCAGCTTTGTGCTGACTAGCTTTCTGCAAGCGTTGCGAGGGTGGCGACCGGATGTCATTCTCTTGACAGTTCCTCCCTTACCCGTCTGCGTTCCTGCCACATTGCTGGGGTGGATTTATAACGCACCTGTGGTTCTGAATGTGCAGGATATTTTGCCGGAAGCTGCGGTTCATTTGGGATTACTGCGCAATCAACCGCTGATTAAGGTATTAGAAAAACTTGAAAAATTTGCCTATCGATCAGCCCATACAATCAGCGTCATTGCAGATGGTTTTATCGATAATTTAGTGGGAAAAGGCGTTCCTGCCGACAAAATTACCTGTATTCCCAACTGGGTGGATACGCAATTCATCCGCCCGCTTTCCAAAACGAATAATGCTTTCCGCCAAGCCCATGGACTTGAGGATAAGTTTGTTGTTATGTATTCCGGTAATATTGCCTTGACCCAAGGGCTGGAAACCGTGATTCAAGCAGCAGCCCAACTCAAGCACCAGACTGACATTGCGTTTGTCATTGTGGGGGAATCGAAGGCGATCGCAAAATTACAGGAGCTGTGCAGTCACTACGGTACGGATAACGTTAAACTACTCCCCTTCCAACCTCGGGAAAAATTGCCTGAAATGTTGTCTGCGGCGGATGTGGGTTTAATTGTGCAAAAGCGCAATGTGGTTTCATTTAATATGCCGTCCAAGACCCAGGTTTTACTAGCCAGTGGTCGGGCAGTCGTGGCTTCGGTTCCCAGTACGGGTAGTGCTGCAAAGGCGATCGAAAAAAGTCATGGGGGTGTTGTTGTTGAGCCAGAAAATGCTGAAGCCCTTGCCAAGACTCTGCTCAAGCTCTATCAGGATCCTAAATTAGTGGAAACTCTAGGGCAGCAAGGTCGGCAATTTGCCCTAGAACGCTATTCCTTTGACCAAGCGCTCAATCAATACGAAGCACTCTTTAAGCAAGCAACTGTGCGATCGGGCGTACAGGATAGTGAATTAGTGGAAACCTACACCCTCAGCCCTGAAAAGTCGGGGAGTTAAGCAATCCCTTGTGACTATTACAGTGTAACCATTCAAGATCTCCAGGTTGGAACGATCGAGATTGCCATGGGCGTATCTCGATCGTTCTATCGTGTTAGGGGGCTGTTGGGGATTCATGGCTGGGACAGCCCTACAGCCCAAAAATTACAGGCCGATCGCGCAAATCGACTTCTCCTAGGGCACACTAAGACAACCATTTCCCATACCGAATCACGCACTCTAGGCCAGTCCTTTAGTTTCAACGGTTATGACCTACTCCAAGACTTTGTCTAATTCACCGAAAATTCCCGTTTCTGTCCTGATTCCTGCCCGCAACGAAGAAGCCAACTTACCCGCTTGTTTGCAAAGTGTGTCTCGGGCGGATGAAGTGTTTGTTGTGGATTCGCAAAGCAGCGATCGAAGCGTTGAAATTGCCGAAAGCTACGGTGCTCAGGTGGTGCAATTCCAGTTCAATGGGCGCTATCCCAAGAAGAAAAACTGGTCTTTGGACAATCTGCCTTTTCGCAATCCCTGGGTGTTGATTGTGGATTGTGATGAGCGGATTACTCCAGAATTGTGGGATGAAATTGCCGAGGCCATTCAGAATCCAGCGTTCCAAGGCTACTACCTCAATCGCAAAGTCTTCTTTCTAGGCAAGTGGATTCGCTATGGTGGAAAATATCCGGACTGGAATCTCCGTCTGTTCCAGCACGCTCAGGGCCGTTACGAGAACCTGGGGACTGAAGGAATGCGCAATACTGGGGATAACGAAGTCCACGAACATGTGGTGTTGCAAGGGGAAGTGGGCTATCTGAAACATGATATGCTCCACATTGATTTCCGGGATATTTATCACTGGCTAGAGCGCCACAATCGCTATTCCAACTGGGAAGCTCAGGTTTATTACAATTTGCGTAACGGGAAAGACGAAGCCGGGACGATCGGGGCCAATTTATTTGGAGGAGCCGTTCAGCGAAAACGCTTTTTGAAAAAGATTTGGGTGCGTTTACCCTTCCGACCATTTCTGCGGTTTATTTTGTTCTACATTCTGCGTTTAGGATTTTTGGACGGCCAAGCAGGTTATACCTATGGTCGATTGCTTAGCCAGTACGAATATCAAATTGGCGTTAAGCTATTTGAATTAGAGCAATTGGGCGGCGTTTTGAATCAGGCTGATACCCTGACCGAGCGGATGCCCTTGTCTCCTGTTCCCCAACCGGAAGCCTAGATTCTGCAACCAGAAGTTTAGGCTCTGCCTACGACAGGATTAGGACTCGATTGCAAGAGGGCATGGGTTATCTTCCCTATGCCCAATATCCCTGATTGATCTTCTATGCTTCCCAACGCAGCCTCTCAACCGATCTCTTCCATTCCAGAAGATTGCATGTCAGCAGATAGCGTTCCACAAGGTGGGATTGATCCGCTCACGGTACCTGCCTGGGTGGATCTGCGTACCTATGATCAATCCTGGTTCGATCGTGGACGTCCAGGCTGGCAGATTCTGCTGTGGTGGCTGGTGCAGGAGATCGTCTTTCCCCTCAGTTTGCATTCCGCTAGTGGATTGCGCTGTTGGGTGTTACGACGGTTTGGCGCTAAGGTTGGCAAGGGTGTGCTGATTCGACCCACGGCGCGATTTACCTATCCCTGGAAAATGGAGATTGGTGATTACAGTTGGATTGGCGATGATGTTGTTTTTTACAGTTTAGATACTATTTGTATTGGTAATCACTGTGTCATTTCGCAAAAAAGCTATCTGTGTACTGGTAGCCATGACATGACCGATCGTTGTTTTGGTTTACAAACCGCAGCAATTACGATCGGAAATGGAAGTTGGATTGCGGCGGATTGTTTTATTGCACCCGGTGTTACGATCGGTGCTAATACAGTCGTTGGCGCTCGTAGTAGTGTTTTCAATGACTTACCTAGTCAACAAGTTTGTTGGGGTAGCCCTTGTCGCCCTCGATATGAACGGGTGATGAACGATCGAAAGTCATCTAATTCTCAAGATCCTTCATGAGATTGGCAACTGGATAAGAGGACGCCTCACTAGGCTAATTCAATCAAGCGAATTGAACTAACCTAGCAATGCAACGCACTAGCACTACAGCTCATTCACAGGACAGTGTGTGGATGACCCAATTCGCATCCGAAGTCCAGCAAACTCCACCATAGCGTTCTAATAGGGGGCGAATTCCCTCCACAATTTGCTCTTCTTGATCGCGATCGCAAAGGGTGAGGATGTAATCATTAGCTAAATCAGTCCCTAGATCAAAGTCATCCACTGACTGACCACAATTTCCCCGGCCCATGACGTTGCGAAAAATACTGTAACCAACGCCAATTCGATCGAGCACTTTTAAAATCTTGCGTAACTCTACGGCTGGAACAATAATTTCAATCCGCTTTACAGGTTTAGGGCCTTGTTTAATGTCTGGTGTTGTCATTTCTATACCCCCCAAATCTGTTTAATGATTTCTAGATAGACAGGAATTCCCACCACAATGTTGAAGGGAAAAGTCAACGCTAAAGCCATGGAAATGTAAATACTGGGATTTGCTTCAGGTACAGACATCCGCATTGCTGCCGGAACTGCAATATAGGATGCACTCGCACAAAGGACAGAAAATAACAGAGCGTTGCCCACTGTCATTCCGAGGAATCGAGCAATCAGAATTCCTAGAATTGCATTGAAAACTGGCATAAAAATAGAAAAGCCCACTGTGAAAGAGCCAGCTTTCCGCAAATCACCTAAACGCTTGGCGGAAACAAGGCCCATATCTAAAAGGAAGAAAGCTAAAGCTCCGTAAAATAGATCATTGACAAAGGGCTTCATTTTTTCCCAGCCCGCTTCGCCTGTCAGCAATCCAACAACTAAGCTGCACATCAGCAGGAAGACGGAACCATTTAAAAAAGCTTCTCGTAGGAGTTCCTTCCAAGACATCGACTCTGTTTCTTGTTTTTTAGCTGCATACATCCGAACTAGCAACAGTCCGACAATAATTGCAGGGGATTCCATTAGGGCAAGGGCTGCTACCATATGCCCTCCAAAGTCAATTCCCAATTTATTCAGAAAGGAACCTGCCGTTACAAAGGTCACAGCACTAATGGAACCGTAGGCTGCCGCGATCGCCGCTGCATTGTAAACATCTAAGCGTAGTCGCAGGATGAAAAACGAGTAGATCGGAATCAAGCAGGCCATCGCCACCGAGGTTGCTAAGGTTAGGGCAATTTCGTTGGTAAAGCCGCTTTCTGCAATTTCATACCCCCCTTTGAAGCCGATCGCCATTAACAGATACAGCGAAAACAGCTTGGGTAGGGGAGGTGGAATTTCCAGATCGGATTTGACCAATTTGGCAAGCATCCCTGAGAAAAAGAATAAAACAGGCGGGTTAAGAATGTTGAACAGCAACAAACTTGTGTCCACAAACACTCCTCCTAGGAGAATTGGGTATTTCAATCGTGAAGATTGATTTAAGTTGATGGATTTTACCGTGAGTTCAGGAGGAAATTCAGTCTCAGCAATGTAAAGCAACGATCGTAAAATGCTGATATATTTCCCTGGTTACAAAATATCTGGAGCAAATTCTTGATTTTCAGAGACTCAACCGATTTCTAGGTGCAGATTCAGGGCGCTAGCAAAGTTTTCTAACAAAGTCCTGGACAAGTGCAAATGTTTTAGGATACAAGTGTTCTATGGTGGGTTATTATCCCTAAACGCATTTCACCCCAAACCGCTATGGAACCTTTAGAACGCTTAGATCCGTTGACCGAAGCCCAGCAGGAACTCTATGACTGGCTCACCGAATACATTAACGAGCATCAGCACTCCCCTTCGATTCGACAAATGATGCGGGCGATGGATCTCCGATCCCCGGCTCCGGTTCAAAGTCGTCTTGATCATCTCAAAAAGAAAGGGTATATCGCTTGGGAAGAAGGCCAAGCAAGAACGATTCGGTTGCTCCATGCACGGCCTAAGGGCATTCCCGTGGTCGGTGCGATCGCGGCAACCAGCTTGGTGGAAACGTTCAATGATACGGAAGTGGAGCATCTCGACTTTTCCAACATCATGATGAAGCCGGGACACTTTGCTTTAAAGGTGCGCGGTCACAGTATGATTGACGCCCTGATTGATGACGGTGATATTGTGATCATGCAGCCGGTGACTGACCCGAAAACGATTAAAAATGACACGATCGTTGCAGCCCGAGTCGAGAGCAAAATTACCCTGAAGTACTATCAGAAAAAGGGTAAGAAAGTGATCTTGATGCCTGGAAACCCCGATCGAGAAACCTACCCCATTACCGAAGTGAATGCCTCCGACGTAGAAATTGAGGGCGTTTTAGTTGCAGTGTGGCGTAGCTGCAAGTAACTTGGATCCAATAACTATTCCATGGTCTATCTCAGAATAGGGGCTTACTGAAGCTAACTCAGCCCTCAGTGAGTCCTTAATTTCTTATTGGAAGGTCTTATTGGAAAAAAAGTTTGATCTGCTAGCTGAGTTGTCAGGGTGTTTTGTAGTCGCTGTAGAGGCGATAATTCGGCCAATCACCCGATCGTCAATACGTAAAATACTGAATTTTGGAAATAGCTTTATCAAAAGTTCAGTAAATTCTTCTCCATTTTTTCAAAATGAGGGGTGTTACCCCTCACCCCGAATGTGGCATACTATGCCTAGTAGATGCACCCTGATGATAGGGGGAGTTGCCCTAGCAACCCTCCCTTTTTTCTTTGAATTTGATAATTATGCCCTAAAAGCCTCCTGGTGAAGCTCCGCAACTGAAATAAAGTCAGTGCTTTTAGGCAACTACTGCGAGCCCTTCATTTGAGTCAAGCTAATAGGTCTCTCCTTTTGGGCAACTAATTGAGTAACTAATTTTGGATAATTAACTCGGGTTGCTCCAGCGATCCCGAAAAGTTTAGTCTCCTGGCACAATCGATTCTTCGCCCCTGATATAATCGCGAATCAGGCGATTTAGGCGGAGAAGTAGGAATGGTGGATTGGCAAACGATCGCAGGTGGGGTAACGGCACCCAAAGGTTTTCGGGCCGCAGGCATTACTGCCGGATTGAAACCCTCAGGATTACCAGATTTGGCGTTGATTGTGTCGGATGTAGACGCGATCGCGGCAGGGGTGTTTACCACCAGTTGTGTGCGAGCTGCCTGTGTGGACTATTGCCGTCAACGCCTTAAGGCTAAACATTATGCTCGGGCTATTCTGTGCAATGCGGGTCAGGCCAACGCAGGGACTGGACAGCAAGGGCTAGAGGATGCGATAGAAAGTGCGCAGTTGGTGGCCCAAGCCCTAGATATTTCACCGGATGCGGTTTTGTTGGCTTCAACGGGGGTGATTGGTCAACGGATCAAGATGACGGGACTGCGGTCAGGGATTCCTAATGTGGTTGTGGCCTTGAATGAGAATGGATCCGATAGTGCAGCTAAGGCAATTACCACGACGGATTTAGTCACAAAGTCGATCGCGCTGGAAACGCGGATTGCCGATCGCCCTGTGCGAATCGGTGGAATTGCTAAGGGTTCCGGTATGATTCATCCCAACATGGCAACGATGCTGGCCTTCATTACCTGCGATGCTGCCGTGGCTCCTCACCTGTGGCAGGAGATGCTGCACCGTGCCGCCGACAAGAGTTTTAACCAAATCACGGTGGATGGCGATACCAGCACCAACGATTCTCTAATGGCTCTAGCAAACGGCCAATCTCGTACGCCCGTGATTACTGAAATGGGTCCGGAGGCGGAGAAACTGGAAGCGATGCTGACGGAGGTTTGTACCTATCTCGCTCAGTCAATCGCACGGGATGGCGAGGGTGCAACGTGTTTAATTGAAGTTCAGGTGACTGGGGCTAGTAGTGATGCCGCTGCCCGTCAGATTGCTCGGACGATCGCGGGGTCTTCCCTGACCAAGTCTGCGATTTTTGGCCGAGATCCTAACTGGGGGCGCATTGCCGGAGCGGCAGGACGAGCTGGAGTCCCCTTTAACCAAGAGGAGCTCAGCATTTGGTTAGGGGAGTTTTGCTTGATGCAAAATGGCCAGCCGTTGGAATTCGATCGATCGGGAGCCAACGCCTATCTTGTCCAGCAGTCCAACGCGAGCAGCAGTCCCTTGGCGGGTAAATCCGTGGTGAGTGCTGCAAACAGTAATGAATTACTGGTATTAGAAGGGAATTATCCAACCGTATTCGATCGGGAAGCGGCGAGTATTCAATTTGTGAACCATCCTGTGATCATTCGAGTTCAAGTGGGTGAAGGAACTGGCCAGGGTAAAGCTTGGGGCTGTGACTTGAGCTATGACTACGTCAAGATCAACGCGGAATATACCACGTGAGGTTGATGTGAGGAGGTTGATGTGAGGATGATCGTCTTTCAATGAGGGAGGCGATCACAGGTCATTAATCAGCCGGTTTTCTGTGCCAAGGGATCGGGAATGGTGTCATCTCCGACTGTAGATAGTGGCATCCCTTAGACTAGTTGGTATCCTTCTAGGAGACTAGCTTCCTAAGGGGCATGCAGAGCGTCGAAACCCGATTCCCTCACTTCACCCAATATCATGCATAGTCACCAAGACCGGACTAAACAAAAGTTACTTTGCATTGTCAGCCATGCTGCAGGGTTGCTGAGTTTCTCGATCGTGTCGATTGCGATTCCGATCGTTATTTTGCTTTTGTCCGAAGATTATATTGTTCAGGAAAATGCCAAGGAAGCTGTCAACTTCCAACTCACCTTTTTTATCTATGGCATTATTGTTGGAATTTTGTGTTTCGTGTTGATTGGCTTTTTAGCACTGATTCCGCTGATTATCTTAAATGTAGTTTTGCCGATTCTTGCTATGGTGGGGTGTGCAGCAAACTTCGATCGGCCTTATCGCTATCCTTTTATCCTTCATTTACTATAATTGCAATACTCCGGACAAAATTAAGCGGCGATGATGCCGTGTTCACAGAGGGTTGAGTAGTTGGGATGTGATTTAATCGAAGTCGGGTCAAGCTCTAACTTGTGAATAAATTGATTGAGAAGGTATTCATTGAAG